>JADHLJ010000024.1 GCA_016780745.1 Alphaproteobacteria bacterium
CGATCGTGATTTTCAATCTGGAAGGCGAGTTCTTCGGCATGCTCGACCGCTGCCCGCACCAGGGTGGCAGCCTCTGCGAGGGTCATCTGGTGGGCCTGGTCGAGGCCAGCCAGCCGGGTGAGTACAAGTTCTCACGCCAGAACGAGATCGTCCGCTGCCCCTGGCACGGCTGGGAGTTCGACATCCGCACCGGCCAATCCATGTGCGCGCCCGACCGCATCAAGGCCACGCAATACGATGTCGACGTCGCGCCCGGCGACGCCGTTTCGGAAGGCCCCTATGTCGCCGAGACCTTTGATGTGACCATCGAGGAAAAATACGTCGTGGTGGAGGTTTAGGACGGTCGATGACCACCATCCCGGACTGGCTCCACGCCCTACCCAAGGCTGAATTGCATCTCCATCTCGAGGGCGCGATCCCGCTCGACGCGCTTTGGGCATTGGTCGAAAAGCATGGCGGTGATGCCTCCGTACCGAACCGCGCGGCCTTGCGCGAGCGCCTGACCTATCCCGACTTTCCCGCCTTTATCGACGCCTGGGTCTGGAAGAACGGATTTCTCAAGACGGCGGAGGATTTCACTTTCATCGCCGAGGCGGTGGCGCGGGATCTGGCGCGGCAGAACATTCTCTATGCCGAATTTTTCTTCTCGCCTTCGCGCTTCGCCGATCAGGGATTGAGCGCCGGTGACCTGGCCCAGGCGATCCGGCGCGGGCTCGACCGAGTCCCGGAATGCGAGACCTGGCTGATCCCGGATCTGGTGCGCGATCATGGCCCCGAAAACGCCGCGCGGACCTTGGCCGAGATCAAGGAATTGACCGAATACGGCATTGTCGGCGTCGGCATGGGCGGCTCGGAGCACGTGGTGCCGCCGGAGCCTTTCGCGCCGGTTTACGAGGAAGCGAGGCGCCTCGGCCTCAAAACCAGCGTACATGCCGGCGAGGCGGCGGGGGCCGAAAGCGTGCGCGGCGCGGCGGAGGTACTGCGGGTCGACCGGATCGGCCATGCCACCCGCGCCGAGGAAGATCCGGCCCTGATCGACCTTCTCTCGGAACGGCAAATCGCGCTGGAGCTCTGCCCGCTCTCGAATGTCGCGACCGGCTCGATCAAGCGGATCGAGGACCATCCGGCGCGCCGCTATATGGATCGGGGCCTCAACATCTCGATCAATACCGACGATCCCGGCATGTTCCACAACTCCATGGCCGAGGAATACGCGGTGCTGATAGAGCGTTTCGGCTTCACGGCGGACGAAATCCGGCGGTTGGTGCTGAACGCGCTGGACGCGTCGTGGCGACCGGAGGTGAACGGGCCATCCCTGCGCGACAGCTTCCAAAACCATCCAGGTTGGCGCTTGGCCTGACAGGCGAACCGTCTGTTCAACCGACCCAATCCCAACACCGTCGCGCCGGCACAAACCGAGGCTCTGGGCGGGCGGTGTCGAGCCCCTGTTTTCACAGGGGCGACGGGAGAGGTCGAGGCTAAACCTTCCGAACCGTCGCGCCGGCGCAAGCCGGGGCTTGTGGCAACCGATGGTGAGCCCCTGTTTTCACAGGGCGACGGGAGAGGCCGAGGCTAAACCTTCCGAACCGTCGCGCCGGCGCAAGCCGGGGCTTGTGGCAACCGATGGTGAGCCCCTGTTTTCACAGGGGCGACGGGAGAGGCCGAGGCTAAACCTTCCGAACCGTCGCGCCGGCGAAAGCCGGGGCTTGGGGCAAGCGGTGGTGAGCCCCTGTTTGCACAGGGGCGACGGAACACGATGAGGTCATCCCCCTGCTTTATCGCCCTGACGACGGTCAGGGCTTCCGCCGCGCTGCTTGAAACCGACGGATCGTTGACATCACGAAACCCGAGCCTCTTCGGCGCCCTTCACGGCAAGAGCCCTGATCATCATCTGGGCGGCGGCAAGATAGGCCGTGTAACAAACCAGACGAGAGCAGATAACGGCGAAACCGCCCCACCGTCGCCGCCGAGTCAGTCGCCGGGTTGGGGACCGTCATACCCCTTGATGATCACCACATCGCCATCGGACACCGGCGCGCGCAGCGATATCGCGTGCTGGTAATCCTCGGAATTGTAGCAGTCCAAGGCTTCTTGATAGCTCGGAAACTCAATCACCACATTGCGCGCCCGTGGCGATCCCTCTGGTGCCTGGCTCTCGCCACCACGTACCAGGAACCGCCCCTTGTGCCGGGTGATCGGCGCGGCATTGGCGGCGACGTATTTCTTATACGCCTCGGCATCGTGAACATCGATCCGCGCGATCCAGTATCCCTTGGCCATGCCAATTCTCCATCCTGATTAGAGGTCAGGGTAAGGCCAGAGCGCGCGGGGTCAATCGGGCGGCGTCAGAAAACCGTTATGCCGCCGCGACGGTTGCCTTTTTTGCCGTCGCCTTCACCGCGAGTCGCGCCCGGTGCAGCAGCGGCTCGGTATAGCCGCTAGGCTGCGCCCGTCCCTCGAAGACCAGATCGCAAGCCGCCTTGAAGGCGATACCGTCGAAGCCCGGTGCCATCGCTTGATAGTCAGGATCGCCGGCGTTCTGGGCCTCGACGACCGCCGCCATCCGGCGCAGGGTCTCCTCGACCTGAGCGCGCTCGCAAATGCCATGGCGGAGCCAGTTGGCGATATGCTGGCTGGAGATCCGCAGGGTCGCGCGGTCTTCCATCAGGCCGATATCGTTGATGTCCGGCACCTTGGAGCAGCCCACCCCCTGATCGACCCAACGCACCACGTAACCGAGGATACCCTGAGCGTTGTTGTCGAGCTCACGCTGGATCTCCTCGGCGCTCCAATTTGGTTGAGTGGCTAGCGGGATCGTCAGGATGTCATCAAGCGGCGCCCGCTCTCGCGACTTCAGTTCTTCCTGCCGCGCCTTGACCTCGACCTGGTGGTAATGCGTCGCGTGCAGCACGGCCGCGGTCGGCGACGGCACCCAGGCGGTGTTCGCGCCGGCCATCGGATGGCCGACCTTCTGGGCCAACATATCGGCCATCAGATCCGGCATCGCCCACATGCCCTTGCCGATCTGCGCCCTCCCCTGGAGGCCGCAGGCAAGGCCGATATCGACGTTCCAGTCTTCATAGGCCTTGATCCAGGGCGAGGCCTTCATGTCGGCCTTGCGGATCATCGGGCCCGCTTCCATCGCCGTGTGCATCTCATCACCGGTGCGGTCCAGGAAACCGGTATTGATGAAAGCGACCCGGTCCTTGGCGGCGCGGATACACTCCTTGAGGTTGACGGTGGTCCGGCGTTCCTCGTCCATAATGCCGATCTTGAGGGTATTGGTCGGCATTCCAAGCACCGCCTCGACCCGCGCGAAGGTCTCGCACGCGAAGGCGACTTCCTCGGGCCCGTGCATCTTGGGTTTGACGATGTAGACCGAGCCGGTTCGGGAATTCGCCAACCCGCCAAACCGGTTGACGTCGTGCATGGCGATCAGGGCGGTGAACATGGCGTCCATCAGCCCCTCGGGCACTTCTTCACCGTTCTCGTCCAGGATCGCCGGGTTGGTCATCAAATGACCAACATTGCGCACCAGCATCAACGAGCGACCATGCAGCGAGAAGGCCGTGCCGTCCGGCGCCTTATAATCGCGATCCGGGTTGAGGGTCCGAGTCACTGTCCCGCCGGCCTTCTGGAAACTGTCCGACAAATCGCCCTTCATCAGACCCAGCCAATTGGCATAGGCCAGGACCTTGTCCTCGGCGTCGACCGCGGCAACGCTATCCTCGCAATCCATGATCGTGGTGATGGCCGCCTCGACGAGCACGTCGGAGACATGGGCCGGGTCCCCGGCGCCGATGGGGGTGCCGGCGTCGATGACGATCTCCACATGCAGATCGTTGTGGCGCAGCAGGATCGCCTCCGGCTCCACCCGGCCGCCGCGATAACCGGCGAGCGAAGACTGCGTCGCGAGTCCCGTGCGGGTGCCATTGCCGAGAGAGACGACAAGCGCGCCCTCCTCGATCCAATAGCCGACCGCGTCGACATGGCTGCCGCCGGCGAGCGGCGCAACCCGGTCAAGGAACGCGCGCGCCCAGGTAATGACCGCCGCGCCTCGGGCCGGGTTATAGGCGCCAACGCGGTCGCGACCCTCCGCCTCGTCAATCGCGTCGGTGCCGTAGAGCGCGTCATAGAGACTGCCCCAGCGTGCGTTGGCGGCGTTTAGCGCATAGCGGGCGTTCATCACCGGCACCACCAACTGCGGGCCGGCGATATGGGCAATCTCGGCGTCGACATTGTCGGTCGCGACCGTAAAGTCCGCCCCCCCCGGCACGAGATAGCCGATCTCGGTCAAGAATTCCCGGAGCGCGACCGGGTCGGAGGCCTTGTCCTGGTTCTCGCGGTACCAACCGTCGATGCGCGCCTGCAGGGCCTCGCGCTTGGCCAGGAGATCCCGGTTGCGCGGCGCCAAGTCGCGGATGATCGCCGCGAATCCCCGCCAGACCGCCTCCGCGTTCAGCCCGGTTCCCGGGACCGCCCGCTGGTTGACGAAATCATAAAGCGATTTGGCGACATGCAATCAATCGGCGTCGATACGGTCCGTCATCACGGGCTCCCTCGGCAATCCTGGTTCGGTCCGGTTAGACCGATTACCGTGGAAGCTAAACCCGCCCGCCTTGCGGCGCACAATCTTGTAAAGCGCGACAAATGGCCGCTCGCGAAGTTGAAAACTTTGAAAATTGTGCGTCGCAACGAGCCAAAATCAACGAGCCGGGGGTTGCAACCGACCGACAATCAGGTCGCCGCGTATTTCCCGCAACAACTTGGCCCGCATGACCCGAGCGAAGTCCTCGATCGAGGTTGCCGTCATCACGAAAGCGCCGGGCCCGGCGATAACCTGGGTTTCGTAGTAATGCGCCAGCTCCTTGTCCTCGGCGGTAATCGCGAGGCCGTTTATGGTGATCCCGCGATCGATCGCCGCGTGGCGCGCCTGATCCGGCGGCACGCTCCATTCCCGAAAAGTCGTCTCGCGTCCGTCCCCGGACACATCGATGACACGCCGAATGCTCGAAAGGCCACTGGACTCAAGCATGCGCACCGCCGTGAACATCGCCTTGCCGATCCCCGTACCGCCGCCCACGGGACGCCCAAAACCGCGAGTGAGATCGGCGAAGCCATGAGCATCGGCCTCGCCCGCGATGATCCGCCAAGGTGTCCGCGCTTTCGGCCGTCGCGACTCCGCCCACACCAGAAGCGAGACCGCGATCCGGCCGCGCGGCCCATCGCCAATCGCCTCAATCACCGCGGGATCGCGAAACGCCTGGGCGATGCCATCCAGTTGAAGCCGGTACTCACGCTCGTCCACGCTACCGGAGGCGTCGACGGCGAGAACGAGTTGGAGATCGAGCTGTTCGGAAGCAAAAGTGGGATGGGGAAACCCCGTCACGCCGAGAGAAGCGATCATCAAGGTCAACCAACCCGCGATCAAACGGCCGAAACCTCCCACGACCGTCATCCTCGGGCATTCAAATGCGCCAGGAACCGCCCCACATCCTCTCCCGACGGCTCCTCGCCGGTGAAGCTTCGGACATAAGCGGCGGAGTAGCGGGCCCGATATTCGAGGCTCTCGTTCAGCTCCAGCGCGTAGTAGCCGATCTGCATGAAATACAGCACCCGCGCCCGGACGAAGGCATCGGTGTCCTCGTAGCCGTGGCGCAGGAACAAGGCCTTGATCGCCTCGACGCGCTCCTCGTCGGCCATGTCCACGACCCGGCGCACCGGCCCCGATCGCCTGGACCATTCCCTTACCGCGAAGTCGAGACGCGGATCGAACAGTCTCTCGTCGACCCAACACTGGAAGATGTTGAACACGCCCTCGCCAATGGTTTTCGACGCAAGCGCGGATTGATCGACGATGGCCTTGGTATTGGTGTCGCGCCAGATGTCGAGCAACGCGGTCAGCAAATCCTGCCGACTTTTGAAATACCAGTAGAAGCTCGATCGGGAAACCGAGAGCTTGGCCGCCAGAGGCATGACCTTAACCTGCTCGACTCCGTCGCTGACCAAGGTGTCAAGCGCAACCCTCAGCCAATCCTCTCGGGTGGCCTTGGTGTGTGGATAGGCACTGCTGTCGTTGGGTAGTGAAGCGATCGTCGGTCTCCTCGCGGGCCGGTATCGTGGCGGTGCGGCCATTGGAGTAGCCATCCCGAGGGCGTTGGCACGGTTTATTAACCCTATTCGTCATCCCACCGTGAGATTGGTCTTATGCCTGAGAGATCCTAGGCGATAAACCTCCGGCAAGCGTGAGCAAGGGTCGACCATGTGACGTCAACCATGGCGGACCTCCGACTGTCCAAAACACACCACCCGGCTTGGCCAGCCGGCGAAAGTTCAAACTAACCGCCAGCGTATCCGAGTTCCTTCAATGCGTCGGTGATCTCTCCAAGGATCGCGGGATCATCAATGGTCGCGGGCATTTGGTAGTCCTGGGAATCCGCGATGCTTTGGATTGTCCCACGCAAGATCTTGCCGGACCGGGTTTTCGGCAAACGCTTAACCACGGTTGCCTGACGAAATGCCGCGACCGGGCCGATCTCTTGACGAACCATGCGGACCACATCGGCGACGATCTCGTCATGCGCCTTGTTGACCCCGTCCTTCAACACCAGGAACCCAAGCGGCACTTGGCCCTTCAGTTGATCCGCGACACCGAGCACGGCGCATTCCGCCACGTCCGGGTGCGCGGCCAAAACCTGCTCCATCCCACCGGTCGAAAGCCGATGGCCGGCCACGTTGATAATGTCGTCGGTTCGCGACATCACATGAAGATAACCATCCTCGTCGATGATTCCCGCGTCGCCGGTCTGATAGAAGCCGGGATACTCCGCCATGTAGCTGTCGACGAAACGATCGTCGTTTTGCCACAGGGTCGGCAGGGCGCCCGGCGGCAGCGGCAGCTTGATCGAGATCGCCCCGATTTCCCCCGGCGCCACGGGGTTGCAGGCCGGGTCGAGCACCTGAATGTTCCAGCCCGGCACCGCCGAGGTGGGCGAGCCCGGCTTCACCGGCAGCACTTCGATCCCCAGGCAGTTCGAGGCGATCGGCCATCCAGTTTCCGTCTGCCACCAGTGATCGGTCACCGGAACCTTCAGCATTTCCTCGGTCCAGGCCAACGTATCCGGATCACAACGCTCGCCGGCGAGGAACTGGGATTTGAAATGGGAAAGATCGTATTCGGCCAAAAGCTTGCCGTTCGGGTCTTCCTTCTTGATCGCGCGCATCGCCGTCGGCGCGGTGAACATGCACGAGACCTTGTGCTGGGCGATAACCCGCCAGAAGGCACCGGCATCCGGCGTTCCCACCGGTTTACCCTCATACAGAACCGTCGTGCAGCCGTGAAAAAGCGGCGCGTAGACAATGTAGGAATGCCCGACCACCCAACCGACATCCGAGGCCGCCCAATAGACGTCCCCAGGATCAACGTCGTAAATGTTCTTCATCGACCATTTAAGCGCCACGAGATGCCCCCCGGTCGGCCGCACCACGCCCTTCGGCACTCCGGTCGTGCCCGATGTGTAAAGGATATAGACCGGGTCGGTCGCGTCGACTTCCACGCAATCCGCCGGGGACGCGCCGTCATGCGCCGCGTTCCACTCAACATCCCGTTCCTCGTTCAGCGGAGCTCCGTGCATCGGGCGTTGCACGATCACGCAGGTCTCGGGTTTATGCGCCGATGCCTCGATGGCGCCGTCCAACAACGGCTTGTAATCGACAATCCGGCCCGGCTCGATCCCGCAGGACGCCGAGACCACGAGCTTGGGAGTCGCGTCCTCGATCCGCTTGGCCAACTCATTCGCCGCGAAGCCGCCGAACACCACTGAATGGATCGCGCCAATCCGCGCGCAGGCCAGCATGGCGACAATGGTTTCCGGGATCATCGGCATATAGATGATCACCCGATCCCCGTATCCGACGTCGTATTTCCGTAACACTCCAGCGAAGGCCGCGACCCTGTCCCGCAATTCGGCATAGGAAATTGAAGTGATCGTATCGGTGACCGGACTGTCGTAAATCACCGCCGCCTGGTCGCCCCGACCCTCGTCGACATGCCGATCCACCGCGTTGTAACAGGTGTTGATCTTGCCGCCGATAAACCACTTGGTGAAGGGTTCGCGATCGTTGTCGAGCACCCTGTCCCAACGCTTTTGCCAGACAACATCCTCGGCCGCCTCGGCCCAAAACGCCTCGGGATCCTCTAGTGACCGGCGGTAAATGTCGGCATAGCGACCCATGGTTTTCTCCCTCATGCGCCTTGATTAGCTATTTCTGGAACTTTGCTGGATTACGGGAACGGGGGCAAGCACGGCCAACCGCCGGTGCCCTTACCACCAACTTATTCCCCAGGCCCTTACCATCAGGCTTATGCCTCCAGGTCCGCCTGAGCCTCCGCGCCACCGCCGCCGACCCGAGCCGACAACGCCGCCTCCAGGAAACGGTCAATCGAGCCATTCAAAACCCCCTGAGTGTCGGAGGTTTCCTCGCCGGTGCGCAGGTCCTTGACCATCTGATAGGGCTGCAGGACATACGAGCGAATCTGATGACCCCAGCCGATCTCGGATTTGGTCGCCTCAATGGCGTTGGCCTCGACTTCGCGCCGGCGCAACTCATGTTCATAAAGCCGGGCGCGCAGCATATCCATGGCGGTCGCCCGGTTGCGATGCTGGGAGCGATCATTCTGACATTGCACGACGATTCCGGTCGGCTCGTGAGTGATGCGAACCGCGGAATCCGTCCGGTTGACATGCTGACCACCAGCGCCGGACGCGCGGTAGGTATCGACCCGCAGATCCTTGTCCTCGATCACCACGTCGATGGAATCGTCGACGACGGGATAGACCCAAGCCGAGGAAAAGCTGGTATGACGCCGGGCGGCGCTGTCATAGGGCGAGATCCGGACAAGACGGTGCACGCCGCTCTCGGTCTTCAGCCAACCATAGGCGTTGTGCCCCGTCACCTTGAGGGTGACGGATTTGATGCCCGCTTCTTCACCCGGGCTTTCCTCAATGTACTCAACCTTGTAGCCACGGGTGTCGCACCACCGGGAATACATCCGCAGGAGCATCTGGGCCCAATCCTGGGCCTCGGTTCCGCCCGCGCCGGCATGGACCTCGAGATAGCAATCGTTGGAATCGGCCTCGCCGGATAGGAGTGACTCCAACTGCTTTTTGTCGCAGATCTCACGGATGCGAGCGAGATTGGCTTCGGCTTCGGCGACGATCTCTTCTTCGCCCTCGGCCTCTCCCAACTCGATAAGTTCCAACGCCTCGTCTAGCTCTTGGCCGAGGCCATTCACATCCCCGATGGCTTTTTCAAGATGGGTCCGTTCGCGCAGAAGCTCCTGGGCGCGCTCCTGGTCGTTCCAGAGATCGGGATCCCCGGCCAGTGCGTTCAGTTCTTCCAGGCGTAGAAGGGCTTGATCCCAGTCAAAGATGCCTCCGGAGAAGCTCGATTGACTGACGAATCTCTTCCGCCGTGGCCGAAATTTCCGCGCGCATGGGAACTCCTGAAAACGATGAGGCTAAACCCGCAACCCCTTAATAGAGCCCCCGCCCAGAGCCCGCAACCGCGGGTGTTCCCCCGACAGTTCCGCCGCCCACGTCGGACGCGGGCGCGGACCATCCGGCGGCAAAGCCTCCATCGATGACGCGACTTTCACCCGTCGGCTCGGTCCCAGGCTTGAAAACCTCCTGAATAACGCTTTTGTCGCCAGGTCGCGCCAGGGCTCCCGTCTCACTGTTGATCCGGACATGGATAATCCCCGGCGGCGCGCGGAATGGGATGGCCGGACGGTTCTTGAGCGCTTCGGCCATGAAGGATTTGAACAGAGGCGCGGCGACGTTAGAGCCGGTATCCCTGCGACCGAGCGTGCGCGGGGTATCAAAACCGACATAGGCGCCGACCACGAGATCCGGCGCGAATCCGACGAACCAAGTATCGACATTGTCGTTGGTGGTTCCGGTCTTGCCGGCAAGCGGACGACCAAGCTCCGCGATCCGGCGCCCGGTGCCGCGTTTCACGACACCTTCCAGCATACGGACCATCTGGTATGCCGAGGTCGGATCAGCGACCTGCTCCCGCGGATCGGGAATCTTTGGAACCGGCGCGTTCGCCCATTCCGACGCGCCACAGCCCTCGCAGGGCCGCTCGTCATGCCGAAACACCGTGCGTCCATTGCGATCCTGAACCCGGTCGATCAGGCTTGGCGTAACCCGCTTTCCGCCATTAACCAGCATTGCGTAGCCAGTGGTCATACGCATCAACGTGGTCTCGCCAGCGCCGAGCGACATTGACAGCTGCGGCGGCATCGAATCGACAATACCGAACCGCCGGGCGTACTCGGTCACCTGATCCATGCCGATCGTCTGGGCCAGCCGAACGGTCATCAGATTCCGGGATTTCTCGATGCCGAGACGCATCGCGCTCGGGCCGTAGAATTTCTTCGTGTAGTTGGCGGGCTTCCACTTTCCGAGTCCCGCTCCCTGATCGATCACGAAGGGCGCGTCGAGAATACGGGTCGCCGGTGTATACCCCTTATCAAGCGCCGCCAGATAGACGAAGGGCTTGAAGGCCGAGCCCGGTTGACGACGCGCCTGGGTCGCACGATTGAACTCGGACATCTCGTAGTCCCATCCACCACTCATCGCCAGCACCCGTCCGGTATGCGGATCCATCGCCAGGATCGCGCCGCCGACATCGGGGATCTGACGAAGCGCGTGGCTACCAACCGGATACGGCTCTCCCTCTCCGTTCTCGGCGATCGGCTCAACCAGAACCACGTCGCCCTTGGCAAGGACATCGCCGACCCGCCCCACTCGTTCGCCCACGGATTGGTTCTCTTTCCATTCGCGGGCCCACTTCAACTCCGCCAGGGGAAGCTCGCCCAAGCCGCCGTCGGAGAACCCGATACGCGCCTTGTCGCGCTCCACCACCAGAACCAACGCCATTCGCCATCTCGCGAGCATTCCCGAGGGTTTTTCCAGATCCGCCAACGCGTCTCCCCAGCCGGCAACGACGGGGATGTTGTGGAGCGCGCCACGCCAACCATGCCGCCGGTCATAGCGCATCAACCCATCGCGCAGCGCTGCGTCGGCGATCCGTTGTAGGCGCGGGTCAACCGTCGTTCGAACCGAAAGACCGCCGCCATACACGCCCTTTTCGCCGAAACGCTCCATCAACTCGCGCCGGACCTCTTCGGTGAAATACGCCGCCTGGACAAATTCCGTCGCCGAGCGAGGCTTGACAAGCAAGGGCTGGGCCTTGGCCTCGGCGACCTGAGAGGGGGCGATGAATCCGTTGCGGCCCATCTGCTCAATGACCCAATCTCGCCGCGTGACCGCCGCCTCGCGCCGACGCACCGGGTGATAGTTATTGGGCGCTTTTGGCAACGCGGCGAGAAACGCCGCCTCGGCGATGGTCAGCTCATCGAGTGACTTGTCGAAATAGTTAAGCGCCGCCGCCGCCACGCCATAGGACCCGAACCCAAGGTAAATCTCGTTCAGATAGAGCTCCAGAATTCGGTCCTTGCTCAAGGTCCGTTCAATGCGGAAGGCGAGAATCGCCTCCTTGGCTTTACGTTCGATCGAGACTTCGTTGGTCAGAAGAAAATTTTTGGCAACCTGTTGGGTGATCGTCGAGGCGCCCCGTGGCCGACGGTTGGTGCCATAGTTGCGGATATTGTCGACCATCGCGCTTGCCAAGCTGATGAAATCGACGCCCGGGTGGTTGTAGAAATTCTTATCCTCGGCCGACAGGAAGGCCTTGATAACCCGTTTCGGCATCGCGTTGATCGGGATGAAGACTCGTCGTTCGGTTGCGTATTCGGCGAGCAGACGACCGTCTCCGCCATGCACCCGGGTCACCACCGGCGGCTCGTAATCCTCCAGCTGGCTGTACTCGGGCAATCCCTGACCGTAGGTATACAAACCCCAGGCGACGACCCCAACGCCGCCGGCACCGAGTACCAATAACAACGAAAACAGATAGAGAATCCAACGCATGTAGTCGAGCTCACGGCTGGTTCGTGGTTCGGTCAAACGGCTACGCTCGACCAGAACCGTGGATACGGGACCAACACGCGCGCCAATTTTTGTCGCGCGAGTGTCCGTCGCGATAATGTCCTGAATATGTTGCTAGTGGGGCGTCACGTCAACGCGAAGCGGCCTGTACGGTCTCGAAGTACCGGTCGATGCCCTGCCTGAGCGCCACCGCGACCTTGTTCTGAAACTCCGGTGAGCGCAACATGCGCTCTTCCCGTGGATTGGACAAATACCCCAGTTCAAGCAGCACCGACGGCACATCCGGGGCCTTGAGAACCGCGAACCCCGCGAACCGGTGCGCGCGGCGATGAGTGCGCACGGCGCCGCGCAACTCTTTCGCCAAGTAGCCCGCGAACCGCGCGGATTGGTTCATGGTCTCGCGTTGCGCCAGATCGATGAGGATATTCGTGACTTCCGGCGTTTCCTCGCTGAAATCCATTCCCGCGATGATGTCCGATTTATTCTCCTGCTCGGCGAGGCGCGCCGCCTCCTTATCCGAAGACTGCTCCGACAGGGTATAGATCGAGGCCCCGCGCAGACGCTTGTCGGCGATGGAATCCGCATGCACCGAGATAAACAGATCCGCGTCCGATGCCCGCGAAACCGCAACCCTTTCGCGCAAGCGTAGGAAGCGATCCCTGGCCCGGGTCAGCACCACTTCATATCGTCCGGTCTTCTCAAGCACGCGCTTAAGGGTCTTTGACGCCGCCAGTGTGATTGTCTTCTCGTATGAACCCGATGCGCCAATCGCCCCGGGGTCGACACCGCCATGGCCCGGATCGATGACGATTACCTTCTTGGAATTACGGGGCTTATTGGCGCCGTCTCGCCGCGCCGAATTGCCAGATGCGGCGGGCACGGAGGGGCTTTGCCGGCGCGCCGCCATGCGTTTGGCGATCGACGCTTTCGAGGCGTTCATGAAGGACGCGCGGGTCACCTTTCGCAGATCCATGACCAGTCTATGGCCACGGCCCTCTCGCGGCGGCAACTCGAACGCGGCGGAGATCACGCGAGGCTCGGCGAGATCGAACACAACGCGAGAGGTACCAGGCTCGAAGAGGCCAAAACGATACCCCGCGACGCCACCCACCAGATTCGATTTCTTGCCGGCGGGGATCCTGAACTTGACTTCCGAGAGGTCGATGACAATTCGATAGGGGTCGGCGAGCACAAATGTCTTGAACGCGGCCGGACCGTCCATGTCCATGACAAGCCGGGTCTTTTCTCCATGCGCCCCAACTCTCAGGCCATGGATCGTGGTGCCCCCGGCCGAGGTCCCGGCCGAGGTCCCGGATTGAGCCAAAACATCGGGCGCCGAAACCAGCGAAAGGACGAGCGTTACCGTCGTCAAAAACAGCATTTGACGAAATCGTCTCGCGATGTTTGTCGAGCCATGGCCTCGCCGCCAGATCGACACATTCCCGTACTTCATCTCGGAATGCCCTCGTCGGAGCTTTATCTAGGATAACTTTCCTTCGCAGAATCATAATACTATATCGATTAGCTCGTGCAAACTATGAATTATTCCAAGGGAAAGTCTCACAAATTTCCCTACGCGCCGATCCCGTCCATCATCATCGCGGAGCGCCGAATGAAAACGTTGTTCAAGCGCCTAAAAATCGGTATGTTCGAGATGTTCCAATTCAATTCGTTTGGAACAAAGGAGCCACTAAGCTCCAGTTCAGTCAAACAACACCCTCCCAGAGAAGCATCCCGCCGATCTGTGATTTCTTAGGACGTGGTCCTGACGTGACGCGCGCACATGACAACGCAGTCAACTGGCCGAGCCTCGCCGCCGAGAGCGGAATGACGAAGCTCGCCGTGACCGCCTTGCGCCAAACTCCCGTTCGATCGGGAAGCCGACGCGCCGCGATATACCGCCATGAAGGGCGGCCCGCCAATTCTCATTGGCGCTCAACATCCAACATTACGCCCGCGGCCAGGTCCGCGTATCCGGCTCAACGCGCGATCGCCAACGGGCGACGCGGCGCGCCGATACCTCGGTCCCGAGATGGAACGGGCGTTCCGGAGTTTACGTTACATGACCAAGCGCATGCTTATCGACGCCACCCAGCCGGAAGAGACCCGGGTGGTACTGACGAGCGGAAATCGAGTCGAGGATTTCGACTTCGAAACCGCCAGCCGCAGACAACTCAAGGGTAACATTTATCTGGCTCGGGTAACCCGGGTCGAGCCCTCGCTTCAAGCGGCATTCGTTGAATACGGCGGCAACCGCCACGGCTTCCTGGCCTTCAATGAAATTCATCCCGACTATTATCGCATCCCCATGGAGGATCGCGAGGCGTTGCTGGCCGAACAGCAGGCCCATGACGCCGAAGACGTGGAAGATCTGGACGATGATCCGGACGATGGTTCCGACGACGCGGTAGACGACGACAATCCAGATATGGAAGCCAGCGCCGGAGACGACGAGGCCTCTGCCTCGGACGGCGATGGAGATGACAGCCAAGAGACCGTAGAGGCCGGCGACGACGCGGAAGTCGCGAGCGAAACTTCGTCGGAAGACCACAACGGCGCGGAATCAACCGAGACAGCCGAAGCATCGGAAGCAGCGGCTGATGATGCGAATGACGGCGAGCCCAAGGCGGATGGGGACGAGCCAAAAGCCGATAGCGACGAAACGAACGCCAACCCGGACGGCGGCAACGAGACAAACGAGGACGCCCCCGACCAGCAAACCGCCAAGGCCGAGGCGGGTCCCAGGCGGCGCTCCAAGACCGAGCGGTCGTCACGACGGCCCTCGCATCGCCGCTATCGCATCCAGGAAGTGGTTACCCGCCGCCAGATCATGCTGGTGCAGGTGGTGAAGGAGGAGCGCGGCAACAAGGGCGCGGCGCTTACCACCTTCCTCTCTCTCGCGGGCCGCTACTGCGTGCTGATGCCGAATACACCCAGAGGCGGTGGGGTCAGCCGAAAGATCACCAATGCCGTGGACCGCAAGCGCCTGAAGAGCGTCGTCGAGGGCTTGGACGTGCCCAAGGACATGGCGGTGATCGTGCGCACCGCCGGTAGTCAGCGCACCAAGACCGAGATCAAGCGGGATTACGAGTATCTTTTGCGCCTTTGGGATCAGATTCGCGAGCTCACCCTGGAATCCTCGGCCCCTTGCCTCGTGCATGAGGAAGCCAATCTGATCAAGCGCTCGATCCGGGATCTGTACACCAGGGACATCGACGAGGTTCTGGTCGAGGGCGAGGAAGGCTATCGCACCGCCAAGAGCTTCATGAAAATGCTGGTCCCGAGCCACGCGCGCCGGGTTCAACCCTTCAGCAATGGCGGGGTACCGCTATTTCATAATTTCCAGGTCGAGAGCCAACTGGATGGCATCCACGCCTCGACGGTGCAGCTGCGATCCGGGGGCTATATCGTCCTAAACCAGACCGAGGCGCTGGTCGCAATCGACGTAAACTCCGGGCGCTCCACCCGTGAGCGCAATATCGAGGAGACCGCGCTCAAGACCAACCTGGAAGCGGCCGACGAAGTCGCGCGACAACTGCGCCTTCGGGACTTGGCCGGCTTGATCGTCATCGACTTCATCGACATGGATGAATCTCGCAATCAAAACGCGGTCGAACGCAGGATGAAAGACGTGGTCAAGGATGACCGCGCACGGATTCAGCTTGGACGGATCAGCCAGTTCGGCTTGATGGAATTGTCCCGCCAGCGGCTACGACCCAGCGTCGCCGAAGCCAGCACGCAGCCCTGCCCGCATTGCGAGGGAACCGGGCGGGTGCGCTCAATTGACTCCGCGGCGTTGCAGGTTCTGCGCAATATCGAGGACGAGGGCCTGAAACAGCGCGCGTCGGAAGTCGTCGTGCACGTGCCGTCCGCGATCGGCTTCTACATCCTCAACAACAAACGCGATGTCCTGGTTTCCGCCGAGGAACGCTATGCCTTCCGGGTCACGCTTCAGCCGGATGACAAGCTCATCGCTCCCGAACATCGGATCGAGCGTCTGGGCGCCAAGACCGCCAGCGAACGCAACGCGGTCCTCAGCGCGATCGGCGCCAACGCGGCGGTAACCGTCATCGAGGACGACGACGACGACGACGACCAACAGGTGGACGCGGCCGAGAGTGATGATGCGGATGACCAACGTGAGCGCCGTCCCCGGCGGCGGCGGCGGCGGTCGGAACGCGGTGGTCGGAACGAGGCGCGCGCCACGCCCGAGGCCGAGGAAAATACCGCTGGCGAGCCCAATGACGGCGAACGTCCGTCCGATGATGACGAGGCCGGCGAGGACGAGGACGGCAACAAGCGCCGGCGTCGGCGGGGCAAACGCGGCGGACGACGGCGGGCCCGGCGAGGCCAAGGCGAAGATGGCGTCGAGAACGACAATCAGAACGGCGCGACCGATGGGGCCGCCGAAACGGAAGATAATCCCGCCTCAAGCGACGGCGAGACGGACAGCTCGGAGGCAGCCGCGTCAACCGATGACGGCGATACCTCCGTGGAAGCATCAGCCGAAGTTGCTCCGGTCGAAGAAGCGGCTCCCGACGCGGATCCGGAAACCGCGCCCGAGGTAGCGGAGGAAACGCCGAAGAAACGCGCTCCCCGTGCTCGACGCCCGCGCCGACGCGCCGACGCGCCGGAGCAGGCATCCGAGGAAACAACGGAAAAGCCAACGATCGAGCAAACGGAAACCGTGGTGGAAGAGGCAGCCGCGCCCGCGGAGGAACCCACCACTTCCGTCGAACCGGCGGCGCCCACTCCGGTGACCGATGCCGCGGAAGAAGCGACGAACGGTGCCGAGCAGGAGCCCGAGGTTACGCCCGCGGTAGCGGTCGACCCCGCTCAACCGGCTCGCAAGGGCTGGTGGAACCGGTTGTTGTCATAGGCACGGTTGGTTTTTCGAGGATTGAAGGCGGCGCGAGGTATCGCGTCGCGCTTCGGCTGCCTTCACCGGGAGTCGCTAGCGGCGGCGGTCCCAGCTTTCGCGCACTGCTGTCCGGGGAAATTTCGGTGATTTCCGGCAAGACGTTGGGTTGCCTTCTAGACAGGCGTCGAGTTGACTGTTGGGCTTGAGGCCGCTGACGTTACCAAAGCCCAATAAATCGGTCGTCCTCGCGCATGCGGGGACCTCTGAAAGACGGTTAATGTTGCCGCCTTTTTCAACGAAATTGGGGTCCCCGCTTGCGCGAGGACGACGGGTCCGTCGGTTGGTTTCGCGATCAGCGATTTCAAGTCCGACATTCAACTGGCCCCTCGTCTTTTAGGCGGCTCAACCCTTAGCCCGAGTTCGCCAAAATTTCCCCGGACAGCAGTGCGCTTACGCGAGGACGACGATAAGAGTATTCCCGGACAGCAGTGAGCTTTCGCTGGAATGACGCCCAAGAAAGGGATCACGTCCGATGCTCGGCTAGCTCGACCAAGGCAGTCGTCACCACGCCCAAAACGACTTAGCGCTTGATCCACGCCTTCATGCGCTTGCAAGCCTCGACCATGTCCTCGGTCGAGCCGGCGAAGGAAAACCGGATCGTCGCATGGCCGCGGTCGGGGTCGAAATCGAGGCCGGGGGTGCAGGCGACACCCGTTTCCGCCAGCATCCGGCGGCAGAAATCCACGCTGTCATTGGTGAGATCGGCGACATTCGCGTAGACGTAAAACGCGCCATCCGCCGGAGCCAGATCAGCGAAACCCGCGCCAGGCAGGTCATTCAGCAGGACCTCGCGATTGCGCGCGTAGCGCTTGATATTGGCCTCGAGTTCCTCGTGGCAGTCAAACGCGGCGATCGCGGCATGCTGTGAGAGGGTCGGCGAGGAAATGAACATGTTCTGCGCCAGACACTCAATCGCCCGGACCATGTCCGGCGGCACGATCATCCACCCGAGACGCCAGCCGGTCATCGAAAAGTACTTCGAGAAACTGTTTATAATCAGCGCGTTCGGATCGGATTCGAGTGCCGAAACCCAGGGTTGACCAAAACCGATCCCGTGATAAATCTCGTCGGAGACGAGGCGGATACCCTTGGCGAGGCAATACTCGGTGAGCGCCCGCATCTCGTCGCCGCCGACCATGGTCCCCGTTGGGTTTGACGGGCTCGCCAGGATCAAGCCGTCCACCGGCTTGTCCAACGCGTCGAGCAAGGCCGGGGTCGGCTGATAGCGGTGCTCCGGGCCGGAGAGCATCAGGACCGGCTCGATGCCCAGCGCGGTTAGGATGTTGCGATAGGCCGGATAACCAGGCGAAACCATGGCGACACGATCACCGGGATCGAAAGCCGCGACAAAGCTAAGCAAAAACGCCGCGGACGATCCCTTGGTTATGGCGATCCGCTCCACGGGTACGTCAACGCCATACCAGGCGTTATAATGAGCGGCCAGACGCTCGCGCAATTGCGGCAGGCCGAAGGCCACGGTATAGCCGAGCTTGTCTTGGTCAAGCGCGCGCTTGGCGGCTTCAATGACACCGCGCGGCGCGCTTGTGGCGGGTTGACCGACCTCGAGATGCAAGACATCTCCGCCCTCGGCTTCCCGATCGGCGGCGGATTGCATGACATCCATGACAATGAACGGCGGCACCTGCCCCCGGCTTGCGACCTTCAAAGCCATCACTGTTCCCTTTCGAAGAGCACCAGACCGCCGCCCCGCCGGTCGCCGGCGAGATCGCAATTGGAACTATCCTTTGAAAGTCCGCCCACGCAGCGGAACAGGGCCGCGCGGCCAAGCAATGGCGCGGCCTTAACCGTCATGCCAAGACCCGAAAGGGCTCCCCCCGCCCCAGCCGCGGCCTGTTCGACGTAAAGAACGCCGTTGGCTGGATCGGGATGTGTCCGTGGTGCCTCAACCGCCCGGGCGACGGATTGATCGTCCTCGTAATGCGCCAATACCGATTGACCCAGCGTCGAGAAAGCGGCTTCGCCGCCACCCGCCGTGGCACCCAGGTGAAACTGCCAGGTGTTCTTGTTCCCAGCGATCACCGCCAGCGCCGCGGCGGGGCCGTTATCCGCCGCTGGACGCAGGAAAATCCCGGTTCCAGCCGCCGTGTCACCAAGGCCAAAAGGCACCGCCATGCCAACGGCGCAGGCCACGGCCTGTCCCGCGCGGTCAACCGCCATGAAGCTGGTTGCGCCGGGAATGTCCGGACGAGACCCGGCGCCGACCCTCGGGCCCGCGTTGCGCGCAACTTGGTTCAGGAGAGTCGCCTGTTGTCCCAGGTCATCACTCGGCCATCCGCCACGCGCGAATAACGATGACAATATGGATGCCGCCCGACCGCTCGCGACCGCGTCGGCGCCGGCGACACCCCAGATATGATTGTCATGCTCGAACGATGTAACCGCGCTCCACGCCGGCAAGGCGTCACGCAGGCGATCCGGCTCTATTCTATATCCCGCCGCGCGAACCGCCTCGACATACTGCCGAGCGAGCGGGCCGACATAGAGATCACCCACCCCGGCGTTGCGCAGACGGCCCAAGGTCGCGCCGAGCGCGTTCTGAACCAACACCTCACCGCGCGCAACCACGCCGCCACGCTCGCCCCCAAGAACGCCGGCCACCTCGGGCTTGCCGAGGATCTTCGGATTAGCCCAGGCAAGATCGGCGGCGAGACGCGCGGAGACCGGCTCGCCAAATCTGGCAAGACGCTCGGCCTCGGTCACCAACGCTTCGAACCGCAGACGACCGTAGCGCGCATGCAGCGCGAACATGGCGCGCGGCGCGAGCGGGAGCGCGATCGCGGGCCCCTGACCGGATGACACCTTGGCCGGAAAATCGAGATGCTCAAAGCGCTGGGAAGAAGGATCGAACACAACACAAGACCCGCTCGCGCCCAGCCCAGCCGAGGACGGCAATGTTACCGACAGTGCGAAATATCCCGCGACCGCGGCATCGGCGGCCCGGCCGCCTTCCACCAGGACATCCCGCATAACCAGCGCCGCGCGAGGCTCATCCGCCGCCACGCCGCCAAAAAAGCCTTCCTGTACCTCGAACGGCTCGGCGCCGCATCCCGCCAGGATCGCCGAACACGAAATCGCCATCGAGACCCTAACAAGGTCGCGCATCCGGCGATGGAGTCCTATA
>JADHLJ010000025.1 GCA_016780745.1 Alphaproteobacteria bacterium
CGATGGTGCGTCGGCATCTAGCTCCAAGGCCTCCAAGGTAACCACGTCGATGCCGAAACCCGGATCGAGCTTGTCGAAATGCTCGGCTAGAAGACGGAACAAGGCGGCGCTATCCCGGCTACGCCGGCTGGTGCCGATGGTCAGGTGTCGGACCGAGCCGTCGACCCGGTAGAAGGCCAGACGCAACCGCCGCGCCCCGCGATGCTCGCGCTCCAGGCGCTCGATCAAACGTGCCAGCAGCCGTTGACTCGCCAGGGAGATATCCTCGGTCGTGGCAATCGGTTCCGGCAGGCTCAGGCGAACCCGATGCGGGTATACCGGCAAGCGGGGCGAAATCGGCTCCGGCGCCAGTCCCAGGGCCTGATCCAGGCGCAGAGCCACCGCCGCCCCGAAGCGCGCGGTCAGCGGCGAGCGGGCGACCGGGATCAAGGCCTCGACACGGCGCAGGCCAACCCGCTCCAACCCCTCCACCGCCGCCACCGGCAAGCGCAAGGCCGCGAGCGGCAACCGCGCCAGCGCGTCCCGTTGCCCGCCAGGCGCGATCACTTGCGCCGTTTGGTTTCCAAAACGCGCCACCGCCCAGGCCGCTCCCGGGGTATCGGCGATCACCGCCCGGCCATTCCATCCCTGGCTGGAGAGCCGGTTCACCAGATCATCCAGAAGCGCCGTCTCGCCACCAAACAGATGCGCGCACCCGGTGATGTCGAGCCAGAGCCCGCCATCACCGACCACGCCCCCCGTCGGATCAATCGAGACCAGCGGCGTATAGCGGCCACACCAATCGGCCAGCGCCTCCAACGCCGCCCGATCCGCCGCCGGATCAACACTCGCCACCAGCAAGGACGGCTCCAAGGCCAGTGCATCGGTTACCGACCGGCCGACCGCGATCCCCGCCGTCGACGCCAAGGGACACACGCCGGCGACCACGCGCCGCGCCTGCTCGTCCCGCGCCAGCACCAACGCCCGCTCCCCGGCCTCGCCCCCGGCTTCCCGTCGATAACGCTCGACCGAAAGATAAGGCAGCCAAAGATGCAGAATGCGCCGCACTGAAGCATGTTCGTGTTTTGTTCTCATTTTGACTTTGTACCGAAGATCACCGGACGACGCAAGCCCCCGAATGTTCCACGCATAATCCGCGCGATGTTCAGAAAAGACGGCGCCCCGTCAGTTGATGCCGCGAGCCTTGCGGATATCATCATAGGCGGCGTTGATCGCGGCCATCTTCTCGTTGGCCTGGCGCACGAACTCCTCCGGCATGCCCTCGGCGATCAGGCGGTCGGGGTGATTTTCCCGGATCAGTTTGCGATAGACCGCCTTGACCTCGTCATCGCTCGCGCTCGGCTCAACGCCGATCACGCCGTAGGGATCATTACCGGAACCGGCCCCATGGACCGATAGCAGGCGCTGAAACGCGAGGTCGTCGATCCCAAAGATCTCGGCCACGCGCTCGAGATAGGCAAGCTCGTTCTGATGCACCACGCCATCGGCCTTGGCGATATGCAGCAGGCTGCCGAGAAGCTCCTCCAGAACCGGCGAGCCGGGGTTGAAGAGCTTGGCGATCTGTTGGGCATACAGTTCGAATCCGGCGACGTCCTTGCGTGCCTGGTCCCAGACCCTACCGACATTACGGGTCTCGTCATCGGGAACATGGAAGACCTCGCGAAACGCCGCGATCTCGTCCTTGGTGACCACGCCGTCGGCCTTGGCCATCTTGGCGGAAAGCACGATCACACCGATGGTAAAGGCTACCTTGCGGGTCGACGCGGACTCGTCGATCGGCGCGCCGGCCTCCTCGCCGGTCATCTTGTCGACGGCGTGGCCGGCAACGGCACCCAGCAACGCGCCGATCGGCCCGCCAAGCGCGAGCCCGGCCGCGCCACCAATGATCTTGCCCCAGATGCTCACGCTTCAGGCTCGCAGGATAATAATATGATCAGGTCAACGACTTTGGCGTCTGCCGCGGCGAAGGTCAACAACCACCGGCGGCGTCCGACGCGCTCCAGCGCTATTCCACGTCCGCCAGAACTTGGTCGACAATCCAGTTATCGAAGGCGTGGCAAAGCGTTTCCATATGGGTGAACTTAGACGCCGCTTGCACGGGAACTCGCAATCCCATTTGCTGCATCTCCACGGCCGCGTTGTCTTCCGGCAAGATCGCGTCCATCCGGTCGTAGTAACTTTGCGCGATCTCGTCAAAGTCGTTCCGCCGCGTCCTCTCTTCAGGGAAGAACGACGCACCGACCACGCGCACGCTTCGAGGCCCGGTCGGGTGCAGCTCGAAGATCCACATACAATCGATGGTCCATCCCATCATCGTCCCCGGCAGGATGCAAGGATAGTACGTGCCCTTGGTATAGCGGCCGCTCAGCGTGTCAATCGGCTCAAAACCGGTTTTGCCGTGGATCAGGCCCCGGCTGCCTTCATGCTCGGTGAAATGGGTGATGATCTCGCCCTGAATATCCTCGTGGGTTGACCGTTTGCGTCCCGACACCTTTTGACGATTGAGCGTGCCGCCATGAATGAAGGGAATGTGCAGGGAATCATTGAAATTCTCGAAATGCAGCTTCCAATTCGCTCCGACATCCCAATGTACGCGTCGGGTACAGACGAGAGACTCGGGCCCATAGCCAGCGCAGTTTCCCGGAAGATCGCCCAGCCATTCCATCAACGGCGCGGCGGCGTCATCGAAGGTGACGAACAGGAACCCGTGCCAGCGCTCCAGGCGCACCGGCAACAGACCAAGCTCGGCGTGGCGTAAGTTGTCGTCCTCGTCGATCATCGGGGTCGCGAACAGGGCGCCGTCGGTCGTGTAGGTCCAGGAATGATAGGGACAGGTGAAGCGCTTGCAATTCCCCTCGCCCGAGGCGATCGGCGCGCCGCGATGGCGACAGGCATTGTGAAAGGCCCTTATCGCTCCATCGACGCCATGAACGATCAGGATCGGCATGCCGGTTATCTCATGCGCGAAAAAGTCACCGGTATTGGGGATCTGGGAGACATGTCCGACGTAATTCCACGCCTTCTTGAAGATATGCTCGACTTCGAGGGCATAAAAATCGTCCGACGTATAACACCAGTTCGGCAATGGCGTGGCCTGTTCCGCCGGGCGGCGGACGCCGTCATAAAGGGCCGGGTCAAGCAAGACCGATCCTGCGTGCGAGGGCATCATCTACTTTCTCCTTGCGCGGTTCGGCAAAGAGTAGTGTCCCGGATCACTCGAGGACAAGTTGGAAGAAACACCCCAACGCCTTACACGGCGGCGCGGCGACCGAAATGCTTGTGGATGCGAGCCTTGACGGCTTTGTCGATCATCACGAATTGAGCCGCGACCTTGTCGCCTTGTTTTCGGACCACCAGCGCCTCGCAACCGAAAGAGATCGCTTCCGTTCCGTCCTTGACGTCGACTTGCATCTTAAAACGCTGGCCCTTAACGAGATGATCGCCATGGCCACCGATCAAAACGCCGGTCGCGCTCCAATTGACGAGAGGATAGGCGCGACTGTCGATCCGCACCGACCCAGTTGTGGTCTCGCGTCGCACCGCCTGTCGTTTCTCGACCGGCGCGAAGGCTGATTTCAAGGACGCCCACATCGGAATTCTCCGAGTTCAGTCAACCAAACCAGTTAATCTGGGGTAAATTGGTGAACAAAAGGTTAATAAACCAATGATCGTAAGAATACCCCAAAATCTCCGCACGCACCACACGACATTTCACCCACAACAACGTCCGTTGATCAATGAAGGTATAAAATGCCACACGCCCACTTTCACGTATTTTGAAATAATCGAACAGGGTGATTATCCCCCCCAACCAAGCATCTCGGCCCACCCTGGGTGGCATCGACCGCCTTCCTCTCAAACGGGACTTGGACTAGGGTGGCGCCTCCACCTAGCGCGCGAACCAGGAGTCCCCGATGCAGGTCAATATTCTCCCCTCCGATCCGGCAACGCGGGATACCGTGCTCGGCGTCTTGAAACAGCGCTTTGGTGATCAGCTCACCACGTCGGACGCGATCCGCGATCGCCATGGCAAGGATGAAAGCTATCACGCCTCGGTGCCGCCAGACGCGGTGCTGTTCGCGCGCTCCACGGACGATGTCTCCGAAGCGGTGCGAACCTGCGCCGAGTACAAGTTCCCGGTGATCCCCTTCGGCGTCGGCACTTCCCTGGAAGGCCATGTGGCGGCCTTGCGCGGTGGGTTATGCGTCGACGTTTCCGAAATGAATCAGGTTCTTGAGGTTAATCCGGAGGACCTGGACGTCACCGTCCAGGCCGGCGTAACCCGCAAGCAGCTCAACGAATATCTGCGCGACACCGGCTTGTTCTTCCCGATCGATCCGGGCGCCGACGCCTCGATCGGTGGCATGGCCGCGACCCGAGCCTCGGGCACCAACGCGGTGCGCTATGGCACGATGCGCGAGAATGTCCTGTCACTGACCGTGGTAACCGCCGATGGCCGCGTGGTGAAGACCGCGCGGCGGTCGCGGAAATCCTCGGCCGGCTATGATCTGACAAGACTTTTCGTCGGCTCGGAGGGCACGCTCGGCGTGATCACCGAGGTCACGCTCAAGGTGCATGGGGTTCCCGAGGCGATCACCTCGGCGGTATGCCAGTTCGAGGATCTCGAAGGCGCCGTTAACACCTCGATCCTCACCGTCCAGTCGGGCGTCCCCGTCGCTCGCATGGAACTTCTCGACGATGTGCAGATGGGCGCCTGTGTCGCCTATTCAAAGCTTGAGGGATACGAGGCCAAGCCGACCCTGTTCTTCGAGTTCCACGGCACCGAGGCCAGCGCCGCCGAACAAGCCCAGACGGTCCAGGCGATCGCCGAGGACCTTGGCGGCTCGGCCTTTCAATGGACTTCCCGCATGGAGGACCGCAACAAGTTGTGGCAAGCGCGACACGACGCCTATTACGCCGCCCTGGCGCTTCGGCCCGGCTGTGGTGGCTGGGCGACGGATGTCTGCGTGCCGGTCTCGCGGCTCGCCGAATGCATCAATGAGACCAAGGCGGATCTTGCGAATACCAGCCTGCAAGCGCCCTTGGTCGGCCATGTCGGCGATGGGAACTTTCACCTGGTTTATCTGGTCGATACCGAGAACGAGGACGAGCTCGCCGAGGCACAGGCACATTCCGATCGCATGGTGATGCGCGCGCTCGCGATGGGCGGCACCTGCACCGGCGAGCACGGTGTCGGCTACGGCAAGATGGGCTTTCTGCAAGCCGAGCATGGCGACGCGCTGGCCCTGATGCGCTCACTCAAGACCGCGTTCGACCCGGACAACATCATGAACCCGGGCAAGATCGTGAGTTTGTGAGGGCACAGGACCGCGAGATCACACTGGTGTCCATTCCACTCGAGGTTTTCTCGGCAACGCCACCTCGGCTATAATCCATCAAGACGTTTTAACTTTAGTAACCGCAAGTCATCACCTGGAGGCTCCCATGCAGCCGGAAAAGATCCTGTCTCACGCACCGAAAACGCTCACCCAGGCCCAGCGCGAGCAGTATTTTCGCGATGGCTATCTGGTGCTGGAGGGGTTCATCAAGCAGGATTGGCTGGAGCGTATTTGGGACGTGACCAACGGCTTTATCGACGAGAGCCGTGGTTGGGCCAAGTCCGACAGCAAATTCGATCTGGAGCCTGGCCACACCGCCGAGACCCCGCGGTTGCGCCGGTTGACCGCGCCGGTTAACCATCACGAGACCTATTGGGAATTCGCCAGCCAGGGCCCGATCGTGGATGTCGCCGAGGACCTGCTGGGCCCGGACGTGGTGTTCCATCACTCGAAGCTGAATTTCAAATGGTCCGGCGGCGGCGAGGAAGTGAAGTGGCATCAGGACATCCCGTTCTATCCACACACCAACTATTCGGTCCTCGCGATCGGCCTCTACATGAACGACGTGGATGACGAGATGGGACCGATGGGCGCCATTCCCGGCAGCCAGAACGGCCCGATCTATGACCACTACAACAACAAGGACGAGTGGGTCGGCGCGATGCCGGATGCCGACGCCGCCGCGTTGCCGATGGACAAGGCCGGTTGGATGAAGGGCAAGGCCGGGACGATTACCGTGCATCATTGTCGGACGGTGCACGGCTCGATGCCGAATATGTCCGGTCGGATGCGTCCACTTCTCATCAACGCGTATTCAGCGGCCGACGCGCTGCCGATCACCGCGCACCCGTCGCCCTGCCCGCAAGTCGGCGCGGTGCTGCGCGGCAAGCGGGCGCGTTGGGCCGAGTTTGATGCCGAGCCGTGCTTGCTGCCGCCGGACTGGTCGGGTGGATACACGTCGATCTTCGCGCTACAGCAGGAAGAAGGCGACGCGGCGGCGGCGGAATAGAAATCCGCGTCAGGCGATCGGAACGATCAAGCGCACCTCGGTGCCTTCGCCGACCCAGCTGTCGATTTCCAGACGCCCGCCCATGACTTCCACGAGCGACTTGGTGATCGGCAGTCCTAGCCCGGCGCCTTCGGCCTCGGTGACATAGTCCTGATTCCTAGGCGCGGACATCGTCATAAGACTTGAAACCGTTTCCCGTGACATTCCCTTGCCGGTATCGGACACGGTGAAGGTAAGTGTCTCGGCGCTGTTCTGATGCGCGCGGAT
This sequence comes from Alphaproteobacteria bacterium, assembly GCA_016780745.1. GTDB lineage: Bacteria > Pseudomonadota > Alphaproteobacteria > Thalassobaculales > Thalassobaculaceae > JADHLJ01. The sequence continues at coordinate 6,616 of JADHLJ010000025.1, forward strand.
CGCAACCCGCCCACCACGGTCGGTGGCCTTGATCGAATTCGACACAAGATTCAGCAGACATTGGTGCATGGAACGCGCGTCGACCGTTACATTTGGCAGGCCGGCGGGCGCGCTGCCGCGCAATCGAATTCCCGCCCGCTGTCCAAGCGGACGAACAGCGCGCAAGGCCGCGGACACCAGGTCCCGCGGTTTATGGGCGTCGAAGACGAATTCCCGCCGTCCAGACTCGATACCCGTCAGGTCGAGCAGGTCATTAATGAGTGAGAGCAAGTGCTCGCCACTGCTTTTAACGTCACCGACATATGTCCGATAGCGGTCCGAGCCCAACGGCCCGAAAGCCTCCGAGAGAACGAGGTCCGAAAACCCAATAATCGCGTTCAGCGGCGTACGCAATTCGTGGCTCATGCGCGCTAGGAACGCGGACTTCGCATGGCTGGTCCTTTCGGCGGCGCTCAGCGCGTCCGCGAGGGCCTTCTCGCGCCGAGAAAGCTCGGTTAGATCGGTGTTGACGACGACGATCCCACCATCCGCCAGTCTTCGCTCGCGGACCATAATCACATTTCCATCGGTCCATCGCATCAATCTCGGCTCGTCCGATGGCGCGCGATGACGGGCCATTCGGTCGGCGAGAAAAACTTCCTCCCGCCCCACCGCATCCTCGAGCAAACCGAGTTCCATATTCGAGCGAACGATCATCTCGAAGGTCGTTTGACCATCCAGATTCCAGCGCGCGTTCTCGTTCATGCGCCTGAAGCTGCTATTACAGAAGATCAATCTGTCATCGGGATCAAACAACGCAAGCCCGTCGGTGAGGCACTCCACGGCGTTGCGGAACACATCGAGATGTCCCCGCGTCGTGGCCGCCGCTTCCTGGTCAAAGACGACCGCGGGGTTCGAGGTGCCGAGGTCAACGACGGATCCGACATACCCGACGAAGCCCTCGCTCGCCTCGAAAAATGGCCTTCCGGTGATTTTTAATCGCGCTCGGCGACCATGTCGCGCCGGGCCGAGAGCCTCTCTGTCATGAAAAGCCTCGCGCCTCGTCAGCGGATCACACCCACCTTCCCAGACGAAATCCAGATCCTCAAAACGCGCGCCAATAACGTGACCCACTTCCAAGCCAGTGATTTCAAACACTTTGTCGGAAACGGATGTAAATCTAAACTCTCGGTCAAGACGCCAAACGAAGCCGGGGAGAACATCCAGGATGTCGGCGGCGGGAATATCGGTGGGAACCGTCGGCTCCCACAAAGTTTGGGCGCGTGATCTCATGCTCAAAGAATGAGCCCGCATCGTGAAGAAATCATTAACGCGCGCGACTAAAACACGCCCGCCGAAAGCCGCGTGGTTCTAGCCCCGCGCCGCGATTTCCGCCGCCATGGCCAAGACATTCCGCGCCTGTTTCAAATGCGGCATGTCGAGCATCTTTCCATCGAGCCCAACCACCCCTAGGCCGGGATTTTGCTCGAACACGTCGACCACACGGCGGGCATGCGCGACTTCCTCGTCCGACGGCGTAAAGGCGTCGTTGATGATCGCCGCCTGAGCCGGATGGATGGCGATCTTGCCGATGAATCCCGAACGGCGATCGCGCAGACAATCCTCGGCCAGGCCCTCGGTGTCCTTGTAATTGACATAGACCACACCGACTGGCTGCACATCGATGGCGCGGGCAGCCGCCAGACAGAAGGACTTGGCCATCAGATAGGGATCGTCATAGCCGCCGGAGGTCGGATGCATGTTGTCACTCGCGCCGAGTGCCGCCGACAGATCCTCGGCGCCCCAGGTGATCGCCGACATTCGCTCGGTCACGCCATCGAGATAGGTGTGGAAACTCAGCAGCGAGGCCGCCGTCTCGGTCGCCACCACCAGGATCTTGGTCGAGCCGATCTCCAATCCTTCCCGCGCCTCGAGGGCCGAGAGGTAATTAGCCATCGTGTTCACGTCCTTGGCCGAATAGACCTTGGGCAGGCAAATGCCGTCCGGCGCCCCGGCCATCACCGCCGCCAGATCCGGCAGGCACAGATCGGTGTCCAATGGGTTCACCCGCACCCAGAGCTGCTGGCGCGAGCGGTCGGTCCGGTCCTTCAGATAATTACACACCATCGCCCGCGCGATATCCTGACGGTCGTCGGAGACCGAGTCCTCCAAGTCGAGGATCAGGGCGTCGGCGGGGTTTTCCCGGGCCTTTTCAAGCTTGCGCTCGGAATCGCCGGGAACGAACAACCAGGACCGGATAATCATGCCGGCCGCTTCCGCATGAAAGCGGTACGCATGCAATACGCGACTTCCTCATCCCGCTGGTTATAGCCGCGATGCTCAAAGATCACGATGCCGGCGGTGGGACGCGACTTGGATTCGCGCTTGTCCTTGACCGTGGTCACCGAGCGGATGGTGTCGCCGTGAAAGACCGGGTTCGCGAACCGGGTATCGGTCATGCCGAGATTACCAATCGTCGTGCCCAAGGTCGTGTCGCTCACCGACACGCCGATCACCAGACCGAGCGTGAACAGGCTGTTGACGATGCGCTGGCCGTATTCCGTGTCCTTGCTGAACTCCTCGTCGAGATGCAGCGGTTGCGGATTGTGGGTCATGGCGCAGAACATGATGTTGTCCATCTCCGAGACCGTGCGGGTGAGTTCGTGCTTGAACTCCGCTCCAATCTCGAATTCCTCGTAATACAGGCCCGGCATCGCGTGCTCCCATCAAATCAGGTTGTTCATCTTTTCAGCCGGCAACACACCACACAAAACGGCTCCGCTCAAACCAGCAGCGCCACCACCGCGCCGGTCATCATGGTGGCGATGGAACCGGCCAGCAGTGCTTTCATGCCTAGGCCGACGATCTCGTTCCGCCGCTCCGGCGCCATGGTCACGAGGCCGGCCACGGTGATGCCGACACTGCCGAAATTGGCGAAGCTGCAGAGCGCGTAGAGCATGATGACCCTGCTGCGTTCCGACAGCGCGCCCTCGGGCAGGCCCGATAGCTGAAGATAGGCGATCAACTCATTCAACACGATCTTGGTGCCGATCAGGCCACCGGCGACAACAGCCTCGCTCCAGGGGATGCCGATCAACCAGGCCAGGGGCGCCAGAAGCCAACCCAGCAGACGCTCCAGGCTCAACGCCGCGCCCGCGATATCGGGGAGCAGGCCAAGACACTGATTGACCAAGGCCACCAAAGCGACGAACACGATCAGCGTGGCGACGATATTGAGCAACAGGCGCAGACCATCGGTGATGCCGGTAACAATCGCGTCCATCGTGCCTTCATGCGGGCTTGTGATCTCTACCCAGGCGGAGGTTTCAGTTTCTTCCGAGGCTGGGACCATGATCCTGGCCACGACCAGGGCCGCCGGCGCGCTGATCAACGAAGCGATCAGGAGATGTCCCGCGACATTCGGAATTGCCGCGCCGAGGATCGTCGCATACAGCACGAAGACCGTGCCGGCGATCGTGGTGAGGCCGCAGGTCATCATGGCGAAGAGATCGGCCCGGCTCATCGTCGCGATATGCGGGCGCACCAGAAGCGCCGCCTCGATCATGCCGACCAGGATATTCGCCGCCGCGCCAAGGCCGATCGCCCCGCCAATCCCGAGACCACGGCGCAGCACCCAGGCCAGCCCGGCGATGATCCGCGGCAACACGCCCCAATGCCACAACACCGCCGAGAGCGCCGACATCACCAGCACCAGCGGCAGGGCCCGAAAAGCGAGGACGAAAGCCGCGCCGGGAAAACTCTCATCGAACGGCAGCGCGCCGCCACCGAGATAACCGAAGACCAACGAGGTTCCGGCACGGGTCGCTTCGTCCAGCGCCAGCACCACCGCGTTCAACGCGCCGACCGCTTCGCCGATCAATGGGACATTCAACGCCAGCACCGCGAGACCGATCTGAATGCCCAGCCCCGCCCCCACTAGTCGCCAACGCCAACTCGAGCGCGCCTCGCTAAGCACCCAGGCGAGAGCCAAGAGACAAGTCAATCCGAGAATGGGTTGGAGATACTGCGCCATCGGGTCTCTCCTTGCTTGCCGATATCCTGGCCATGGCGCTACTCCGAACCGAGCGCCGTCGCGGTTTCGATCACCAGAACCGTGGTTTTGTCATTGCCCAGCGCGCGGGTCAGGGCCTGTTCGAATTCGGCGATACCCGTTGCGTGTGCCGCGACCGCGCCGAGGCTGGCGGCATGGGCGGTGAAACCGATCGCTGGAGAGGAAGTCGGTCTCGGGCGCGCCAAGCTATCGTCATCAAGAACGACGATGATTAGTTTCGCGGCGAGACCGAGCGCGGCTACGATCTCCGAGCTGGCGGATAGATAATCGTGCCCAGTTATCAGGACAAACACCTCTCGCTCGGGCAGGGCCAGCTTAACGCCGAGACCATCGGCTATCGCCCCGACAATAGGCAGGCGGCTAGCTCCTAGATGGAAGTCATCCACGCCAGCCGTCCGACCAAGCCGGTTCACCGCGCCCGCCAGTCCGTCATCCGCCGGCACGATGGTGGCGGCGACCCCGCCGCGCCGCGAGATCGCGCCGATGATTTGGGCGGCCGTGGGACGCAGCGCGTTATCGGCGGCCAACTCCCGATCGGCGACCTGGAGCCAGGCCTGTTTCTCCAGGCCCGCGCGCTCCCGCCAGTCATAGGGCGCCTGGTAATTCGCGATTGTGTGGTCCAGCGCCTCGATCCCGACCCAGGCATCCGCGACAATCGCGAGCCCTCGATGTTTGGCGGCGTCATGCGGGGCGATGTTGAGATGAATCAAACGAAGCTCGGGATTGGCGAACAAACCGTTTGTTCCGACCGCGACCCCCGCCAGACGCGTGCCCACCGCCAGGACAAGATCCGCCTCGGCCGCCAGGGCCGTGGCGGCACCCGTTCCCTTCGGACCGATCGCGCCAAGGTTCAACGGATTGTCCCATGAAACCACGCCCTTTCCGGCCCGGGTTTCGGCGATCGGAAGGCCGTGACGTTCGGCGAATTCCGCCAGCACCGTACCGGCTTCGGAATAGCGCACGCCGCCGCCGGCCAGGATCAGGGGTTTACGGGCGCGCTCCAATACCCGAGCCGCCGCGCTCAGCTCCCGGATATCCGGCTGCGGGCGGCGAATGCGATGGCGCGTCGGCAGAAAGAACGTTTCGGGGAAGTCATGCGTCTGGCCCAAGGCATTCTCGCCGAGCGCCAAGGTCACCGGGCCACAGGCGCTGGCGTCGGTGAAAATCCCGACCGCGCGGGGCAAGGCCTCGAGGATCTGCTCGGGTCGCGAAATTCTGTCGAAATAGCGGGAAACCGGTTTTAGACAATCGCTGGCAAACGCGGTTCCGTCCTGGAAATCCTCCAACGTCGCGGAGTCATCAACCGGGAGTAATAACAAAGGCAGCCGACTCACGCGCGCCCGCGTTGCCGCCGGCACCAGGGCACCAGCCGCCGACTGGCCCTCCGTGACACAGGCCATGACCTGGCGACGCAAGGACGCCTTGGCGAACCCCGTCGCCGCGACAGCCATCGCCCCCTCGTTAAGCGCGCGGTACAGAGGGAGTCCCCCACCCTCCGTCACACCGCTGCCTCGCAAAGCCTCCGGCAACTTACCAATCCGACCCGACCCGGACCAACAACCCGCGAAGAGCGGCTTGGGCCCCGAGGGGGTATCAATGGCTTGGGCCGCCAGGAAGCGCGCCACCGCCTGGGCCAAGGTGAGCCGGACCGTTTTCATCCGCTAATCCAACTGGAGTTGATCGTCCGCGCGTTTATATAAAAGACCGGGGGCTCGGTCATCTCGCAATCACCGCGCGGCCGCGGGACTACCCCGCGCCCCAGCCCCGCGCTAGAGCATCGCCCGCAGGGTTGCGGCGCGCTCCTTTCCGGCGGCCATCATCAGTTGCAGATCGCTGGTCCCCAGGATTAGGCGCACCCCCATATTGATGTATTTCTCCATCAGCGGCGGGTCATAGACGCCACCCATGCCGGCGAACTTGCCGTGTTTCTCGCAGGCCGCGATGGTTGTTTTATAGGCCTCCACCGCGCGGTCATGGCCGACCTCGCCGGGAATTCCCATCTCCATGCACAGATCATTGGTTCCGATAAGCAGCGCATCGACGCCGGGCACCGCCGCGATGGCGTCGGCATTGGCGATCGCTTCGGGCGTTTCCAGCATCAGGATCAGCAACGTCGCCTCATTGATCGCCGCCGAGACCTCGCCCATCGGATGGCTCTCGAAATCGACCACCGGCTGAGCCCCGGCGACCGAGCGATGGCCAAGCGGCGGATATTTGCAATTCGCCACCATCTGGCGCGCGACCTCGGGGGTGTCCACATGCGGCACAACGATCCCCTGAGCCCCGCCATCCAAAACCCGGGTGGCGTGAAAATGTTGAAAGCCAGGCACCCGAACGATCGGCGTGATCCCGGCATCCTGGGCCGCGACGCTGATCTGGACGGCGGTATCGGTATCCATGGAGTTGTGCTCCATGTCGATGAACAGCCAGTCAAAGCCCGCCGTCTTCATCGCCTTGCCTATGTCCACGGTCCTGGACTGACGCAGCCCAACCCCGATGGCGAGTTCCCCCGCCGCTACCTTTTCCTTGGCGACATTGCGAATTTGCACCATTTCGGAGGTCCCTTTTCGACTGGAATGATCTTTTGACCTTAGAGTGTGCCACGTCGGCACCGACGGCTGAAAGTCAGATTTCCGTTCCCTTTACCTCGACGCGCGACGGGCCTTAGATTGCCAACATCATGAATGACGCATCCGCTTCACCCTTCACGCCACCGGAGAACCAGGTCGACCAGGATTGGCAAGCGCTGGAGCGTCATCTCGCCCAAGCGGGCCTCGACTTCAAGGTCGATCCACCGCCGCGCCATTTCGCCGGCGGCTTCGGCAATCTCAATTACCGGATCATCCTCGATGGCGCGCCGGCCGTGCTGCGCCGACCACCACCCGGCCCCCTGCCCCCCGGGGCCAACGACATGATGCGCGAAGGCCGGATCTTAAAAGGATTGGAAGGGCATTTCCCCTTGGCGCCTCGCTGCCTGCATCTATGCGAGGATACTGACGTTCTTGGGGCGCCGTTTCTCATCATGGACTATCGTCCGGGCATCGTTGTAAGCGGTGACCTTCCAGCCTCGCACGTTGACGACGAGCAGGTCGGCGAAACCCTTTCAACCATGCTCATCCAGGTCATGAGCGCGCTGCACGCCGTCGACCCAGTGGCCGCCGGTCTCGATCGCCTGGGCCGTCCGGAAGGGTTTCTTGAGCGCACCGCTCTTGGTTGGGCCAAACGCGCGGAGCTTGCCTGGGAAGGGGCCGCACCGGCGGTGGTCGCCGACATCCTCGCCTGGCTGGACCGCAACCCGGTCCGCGAGGCCTCCCCAACCTTGCTGCATAATGACTTCAAGCTCGACAATCTGATCCTCGATCCCGAGACATTGGCGCCGAGAGCCCTGATCGACTGGGATCTCGGAACCCGGGGCGATCCGCTCTGGGATCTCGCGGTTCTGCTGACCTATTGGGCCGAGTCGGAAGACGTGCCCGCGATGCTCACCTTGAAGCAGATGCCGACGGCCCGGCCGGGCTTCCCAAGCCGCCGCCAGATGATCGAACGCTATACCAGACAGTCCGGCCTCGACGTTTCCGGGATTCGCCAGTATCGCGTTGTCGCCCAGTTTCGCCTCGCCGTGGTATTCCGGCAGATCTTTCGCCGTTTCCGTGACAGCGGCGAGACCAATCCCCGCGCCCTTACCTTTGATGCCCTGGCCGATGGGTTGTTGGACTTCACGACAGATGTCATGGCGGGCCAAGTGGACTGATGCCATGCTTCCACGATATGGAAATCCATATCGTCAACCGAAACCCTCGCGTTTAAACTGCACCCATGAAATCAAGCAACAGCGAACGCACGGGGCAAATTCAATCGGTCATGCGCGCCATCAGCGTGCTGAACGCGCTTGCCGCGTCCAATGACGGGCTGACCCTGACCGAGATCGCTCAGACCGTCACCCTACCGCCATCGACGGTGCATCGACTCCTGACCACCCTGCAGCAGGCACGCTATGTCCGTTTTGACGCCGATCGCGGTGGCTGGCAAGTGGGGGTGACCTGTTTCTCCGTCGGCAATGCGTTCTTGCGATCACGCGATCTGGTGACCATCACCCGGCCTTACCTGCGCCGCCTGATGGAGGAATGCGGCGAGACCGCCAATCTCGCGATCCGTGACAATATGGATATGGTCTACCTTGCCCAGGCCGAATGCCGCGAGATGATGCGCGCGCTGGCCAAGCCCGGGGCACGGGTCCCAATCGCCGGCTCGGCCGTGGGCAAGACGTTGCTTGCTCGCATGCCGGAGGCCGAGGTCGCGCGCCTTATCGACACGCCCGATCCCAACAACCGCACCCGCAAGACAATCGACGCATTGCCGCGAATGCTGGATGAGCTAGCGCGGGTCCGTGATCAACGCTACGCCATCGATGACGAGGAACACGCGGTTGGCCTGCGCTGTGTCGCGGCGGCGGTGTTCGACCATCTGGGCGAACCCTTGGGCGCGATATCCCTGTCCGGCCCAACCGCGCGCATCCCGGACGACCGGATCGCCAAACTCGGCGTCGTTGTCCGCGATGTCGCCAAGGAGGCCACCACGGCTCTCGGCGGCACCTGGCCAACCTAAACGCGGTTAGCGACCGATCCCTCCAAACATCTCTCGTCGCCCTGGCGCACGGCAGGGCCTCCGGTTGGAAGAAACCAAGGGAAATGGCGTTCGCCTTGGTCAAGCGTTGCGAGGTCCAGCCTTACGCCAGGACGACGACGAAGATCCGGGACGATAACAAAGCGCCAAATCAACGTTGAAGCAATCGCCCACCCCCGTGGTTAGGCCCGCAGAGCCCCACCAGTGTGCTTCTCGACCTGGGCAACGATCTTTTTCGACACGGCTTCCAAATCGTCATCGGTCAAGGTCGCGTCCTTGGGCTGCAGGGTCACCGCGATGGCCAGCGATTTCTTGCCCTCGGGCATGCCCTTGCCGGCGTATTCGTCGAACAGGCGAACCTCGCTGACCAAGCCCCGATCAGCGCCGGAGGCCGCGCGGATGAGCTTATCCGCCGGCACATCGACATCAACCAGGAAGGCGAAGTCCCGGTGCACCGGCTGGAACGGCGAGAGCTTAAGCAACGGGCGCGCGGGTCCCTTGGACCGAGGTTCCGGCACCTTGGCCAGGAACACCTCGAAGGCAACCGCCGGGCCGCGCAGATCCATCTCTCGCAAGACCTTGGGATGAACCTCGCCGAAATGCGCGAAGGCATTGGGGCCAAGCCGCAGGGTTCCCGAGCGGCCCGGATGATACCAGCCGGGCGCGTCGGTGGAGACCTGCATGTTCTGTACCGGCGCGCCGAGTAGTTCCAACACCGCTATCGCGTCAGCCTTGGCGTCAAAGGCGTCCACGGGCCGCGCCGCCTTGGTCCAGTCGCGCGCGGCGCTCTGACCGGTACGGATGCCCGCGGCCACCGTCTGCTGACCCTCGGGCGTTGCGTCGGCATATTGCGGGCCGACCTCGAACAGGGCGAGATCGGCGCTGCCCATATTGGCGTTTCGGCCCGCCGCCGCCAGAAGAGTCGGCAGGATCGACGGGCGCATGACATCGAGATCGGCGCTGATCGGATTGACCAGGCGTAGCTCCTCGGCCCCGCCGCCGAACAGCTCGGCCTGCGAGGAGGAAACGAACGAGAAGGTCACGGCCTCGGTCATCTCGCGCGCCGCCAGCACCCGCTTGGCCAACCGCTCCCGCGTCTGGGCCGGGGTCAGGGCGGGGGCCGGCACCACGTGGTCGGTGGCCATCGAGGTGTTCGGGATGTGATCGAACCCCCAAATCCTGACGACTTCCTCCACCAGATCGGCCTCGCCGATCACATCGGCGCGCCAGGACGGCACCACGCAATCGATGGCCTCACCGGAACCGCTGACCTCAAAGCCGAGATCCTTCAGAATGCGGATCGCGTCGGCCTCGGGCACGGCGACACCGGTCAAGCCGAGGATCCGGCTATGCCGAAGCGTAAAGGTGCGCTTCCAGTCGGGCTCGGCCCCATGGACCACCAACTCGCTCGCCTCACCACCACAGATCTCCAGCACCATCCGCGCCGCCACCTCCGAGCCCCAGGAGGGCGAGGTCGGATCGAGGCCGCGCTCAAAGCGATAGCGGGCGTCGGAGATCACGTTGAGCTTGCGGCCCGTCGTGGCGGTACGGATCGGATCGAAGATCGCCGCCTCCAGGAACATGTTGACGGTCTCGTCCCCGCAACCCGAACGCTCGCCGCCCATGATGCCGGCGAGGTCATCGACGCCACCGTCGTCGCCGATGACGATCATCTCTTCGTCGAAGCTATATTCCTTGCCGTCCAGGGCGAGGTATTTCTCGCCGGATTTCGCCAGCCGAATGAAGATATCGCCGTCCACCTTATCCGCGTCATAGGCGTGCAGGGGCCGGCCCAGATCCATCATGACGTAGTTGGTGATATCGACCAGCGCCGAAATCGGGCGCAGGCCGATGGCGGTCAGCCGGTCACGCAGCCATTGCGGGCTCGGCCCGTTCTTGACGCCCTTGAAATAGCGGCCGACCACGAAGGGGGCCAGCGGCGGATCCTGCTCCGGCAGGTCGACCGCCCAGTTGATCGGGCTTTTGAAGCTCCCCTTCACCGGCGAGGTATCCAGCGGCTTTAGCGTGCCGAGCCCGGCGGCGGCCAGATCCCGCGCGACACCGCGCACGCCCAGGCAATCGGCGCGGTCCGGCGTGATGGCGATGTCGATCATCGGATCATCCAGCCCCGCGACCTCGGCGAAGCTGGCGCCGATGGGTGTGTCCTCTGGCAAATCGATGATGCCGTCATGCTCGTCCGAGAGCCCCATCTCGCGCTCGGAGCACAGCATGCCGTTGGATTCCTCGCCCCGGATCACGCCCTTTTTAAGGTCCACCCCGGTGCCCGGGATATGCGTGCCGGCGGGGGCGAAAACACCCTTCATGCCGGTGCGCGCGTTCGGAGCGCCGCAGACCACCTGGATATGCTCTTCGCCGGTATCGACGATACAGACCCTGAGCCGATCGGCGTTCGGGTGTTGCTTGGCCTCGATCACATAGCCGACCGTGAAGGCGGCCAGATCCTTGGCCCGGTTCTCCAGCGCCTCGACCTCGAGACCGAGCATCGGCAGGCGATCGCAGATCTCTTCCAGGGACGCTTCGGTCTCCAGGTGATCCTTCAGCCAGGAAAGCGTGAACTTCATCGGTTGATCCCCCCGGCGATGGTCGGCACGTCCAGCGGCACGAAACCGTAGTGGCGCATCCAGCGGATGTCGGAGTCATAGAAGGGCCTGAGATCGGGAATGCCGTATTTCAACATCGCGATCCGCTCGATCCCCATGCCGAAGGCAAAGCCCTGATACTCGTTCGGGTCGATCCCGCAGTTTTCCAGCACCTTCGGATGCACCATGCCGGAGCCGAGGATCTCCAGCCAGTCGTCGCCCTTGCCGATACGGAACTCTCCGCCGGCGCGGGTGCAGCCGATATCGACCTCCGCCGAGGGCTCGGTGAACGGGAAATAGCTGGGACGGAAACGAACGGGCAGATCATCGACGCCAAAGAAGGCGCGGCAGAAATCGATGAGACAGCCCTTCAGGTGGCCCATATGGCTGGTCTTGTCGATCACCAGTCCCTCGACCTGATGGAACATCGGTGAGTGGGTCGCGTCATGATCCGAGCGGAAGGTACGCCCCGGCACGATGATGCGGATCGGCGGGGTCTGCTTTTGCATGGTGCGGATCTGCACCGGCGAGGTGTGGGTTCTCAGAACCCGGGGCGTGCCGCTCTCGTCGGGCGGTAGATAGAAAGTGTCCTGCTCCTGGCGCGCCGGATGTTCCGGCGGGATGTTGAGGGCGGTGAAATTGTAGAAATCGCTCTCAATATGCGGGCCCTCGGCGACGGTGAAGCCCATCTCGCAGAAAATCGCGGTCAACTCGTCGATGGTCTGGGTGATCGGATGGATGGAGCCCTTGCCCTCGGGACGCGGCGGCAGCGAGACGTCGATCCGCTCCTCCAGCAGGCGCGCGTCCATCGCCGCGTCGGCCATGGCGCTCTTGCGCGCGTCGATGGCGGCGGCGACCTCGTCCTTCAGCCGGTTGAGCGCTTGGCCGGCCTCGCGGCGCTGGTCCGGGTCAAGCGCGCCGAGGCCCTTCATCATCTCGGTGATCCGGCCCTTGCGGCCCAGTGCCGAGACCCGCAGCTCCTCCAGGGCGTCGAGCCCCGAGGCCGCGTCAACGGCGCCGATCAACTCGTCTCTCAAGCTTTCCGCGTCTTGCATGTCATCCACCAGTGTTCCGCGTTTCAATGGCCCTTGTCATCATCGGGCCCGAACGCAAAAGGGGCCCGTCCCAGGACAGGCCCCTTGTTCACTTTCCCTTGCAACCTTGCCGCCGGACCCAAGGCCCGACAAAAAGGCTATTCCGCTTGGGCGAGCGCCGCCTGGGCCTGTTCAACCAAGCCCGTAAACGACGCCGGCTCGCTGATCGCGAGATCCGAGAGCACCTTGCGGTCAAGCTCGATCCCGGCCTTCTTCAGACCGTTCATGAACTGCGAATAGGTCATGCCATGCGCGCGCGCGCCGGCGTTGATCCGCTGAATCCAGAGCGCCCGGAAGGTGCGCTTCTTAACCCGGCGATCGCGATAGGCGTATTGCGCCGCCTTCTCGACCGCCTGTACGGCGACCCGGAAGACGTTCTTGCGCCGGCCGTAATAACCCTTGGCCTTATCCGTAACCTTCTTGTGACGGGCATGCGCCGTCGTGCCTCTTTTAACCCGTGCCATGTCGCGCCTCCCTTACAAATACGGCAAGAACTTGCGGACGATCTTGCTGTCCGCCTGGGACAGGATGGTCGTGCCGCGCGTGCTGCGCTTCATGTCTTGGGGACGCCGACGAAGCATATGGCGCTTGTTGGCAAAGTTTCGGACGATCTTACCCGTCCCGGTGACGCGGAATCGCTTCTTCGCGCCGCTCTTCGACTTCATCTTGGGCATTTCGGTCTCCGTGTCTGAATTTAGCGGCCCGGCGGA
>JADHLJ010000026.1 GCA_016780745.1 Alphaproteobacteria bacterium
AGTAGAGCGCCGACATCACCGTCGAGACCGAGGCGCAGGACGCCTGATGGCCACCGACCTTCAGACCGTCACGGCTCTCGCGGATATGGTTGGCGTTGTGGATCATCCACATGGCCAGCCACAGGACCTTCTGCTCCAGCGCCCGGAGTGTTTCCAGATCCTTGGGTGTGACCAACGGGGGTGTGACCAACGGGGGTGTGACCAACGGGGGTGTGACCAACGGGGGTGTGACCAACGGGGGTTTGGTGCCGGTGATGGACATGTTGATTTCCTAGCGCCGAATGCACCCCTGTCTTAGCAGGAGTCCGGCCCTTGCGACATTTCCTGTCGACATTCCCGGGGAAAAGGACGGAAACCACCAAACTAAATGTCAAAACCCGGACGATTTGCGGCACTGTGATCAAGAGTGGGTTGCATTGTTGCCCCGCGGAACCGCGTTCAAAAACGGAAACCCGTCGAACCCCGATCCCTTACCCGGTGAGAACCTCCAGGTCAGGGCCTCGAAACGGTCGATCTTCCACGCCGCCACGTCCATGGCCCGCCGCCCAAAGCGACATCCCTGGCAACCTTTCCGCCCCCCACGGAGACGCGCCGTCGAGACTGCTCCAGGCCGCCTCGCCCGCGCGTCGCCACAGGACACCACCCGGCCCCATTCCCGGATGCAGCGCCAGATCCAGATCAAAGGGCGCGTCCGGGGACAGCTCGGGGCCGAACCAGACATGCGGACTGCGGCCCGTCTCGGGGGCGAGACTGATGGTTAATTTTCTCGCGGGCCCGGTGAACCCGATCCAAAGCGGCGCCAACCCCTGTCCCGGCGACCAAGCCTCCAGCAAGGTCTCCGCCGCCCCCGATGTCCTAGGGCCGGCCTGACCGCGAAAGCGCCACCGCCGGATAATCGGATCACGCGTCGAAGGTACCGGCGTCGCGCCTTCACCTAAGGGAAGCGGTCTCCAGTCGGGCGCTTCAACCAGACCGCCCGGCCAATCCAAGGCCTCGCGGACAACACTCTCGGTGTCGATCACCTGATATCGCAACCCCGCCGCATCCAACACCATCTGGACAAGGTGGAGATATTCCACCCCCTCGGGCATTCGATGCGCCGTGCCGGCCCCCGCCGTGGTGATCTGCAACACGCCCCGGTGGACCTGAACATCAAAGGCCAGAATGTGGCTGCAGAGATAAGCGGTCACCCCATGCGCCACCAACAGATCCCAGAGCGGCGGCGCGTATTCATGCCCGATCTCGCGCTGATAGGCGCCGCTGAAACCGTTGACGGGAAACACCGGGTGATGGCCCAGAACCAGCTTGTGGCGCGCATCGTCGTTATCGGCCAGGACCCGCGCCAGCCATTCGGTTTCGATATGTCCCTCGCCGCCCAGCGCCATCGCCGAGGTATGGATCATAACCAACAACAGATCACCGCGACGGACGAAATAGGCAAGCCCCGCCTGCCCCGGCGGTCCGTTGCGCGGGAGGTCCGGGAGCATCTCGGCGAAGACCCGCTCGCTCATCACGTCATAAGTCGCGTGGTTGGAGGTGGTGTGGAAAACCGGTATCGCCTCCCGGTCGATCCAAGCGGTCTCGACGTCCAGCCAGTGGCGCCATTGCGCCCTGAGGGCCGCCTCGTCGGCGGTCAGACCAATGATCTCATCGCCGAGAAACGCGATGAATTCAGGCGCCGGGTCAAGCCGCCGCGCGACGGCGTTGACCGCCGCGAAGGTCGCCTCGTGCCGCCCACCGGGCACGCCCGAGCAGCTATCGCCATAGACCAGAAACTGGTGCCCATCGCCGCGCGGCAAGAGCGCGGGGAGGTTAGTGGCAAGCGGGTCCTGGGCGGGGTTCTCGGTCGACATAGTCCGCGTCCTCGGTGACTTGGTGAAGTCTCCCATATCACCCAGGCTTCAAACCATCCAGACTGAGCGCGACACCGCGACCGCAAGGATCCAGGAGCCTAAAACCCCCATGTCCCAATACCACAAACCACAAACCTCCATGCCTCGAGGCAACGTGCTGATCCTGTGCTCGGACGAGCATGCCCGATCCGCGGCGGGCTGCTATGGCCACCCCGTCGCGATGACGCCGACCCTGGACAGGCTCGCGGCCCGGGGCGTTCGGTTCACCCGGGCCTATACACCCTCGCCGATCTGCATTCCGGCGCGGGCCAGTCTGGCAACCGGGCTGCATGTCCATGAAACCAGGTGTTGGTCGTCGGCGGAGCCCTATCACGGCCAGATCGAAAGCTGGATGCATCGAGTGCGGGCACGCGGTCATCGGGTCTCCTCGGTCGGCAAGCTGCATTTCCGCTCCGGCGCGGATGATCACGGCTTCGAGGAGGAGCTCGAGCCGATGTACCTGGCGAATGATGGCGAGGGCTGGCCACAAGGCTTGTTGCGCGATCCGCTGCCCCCTTATGACGAGGTGACGCAACTGGCCGCCGGGGTCGGGATCGGCGAAAGCGAGTACACACAATACGACCGGCGCGTAACCGAGAAGGCCGCCGCCTGGCTGAAATCCGCGCCGCGCGATGGTGACCGGCCCTGGGCATTGTTCGTCTCCTTCATCAGCCCGCATTATCCACTGACCGCGCCGCCAGAATTCCATGCGCTTTATGATGGACTCGAAATGCCGGAGCCGATCGACGCGCGGCCGTCGCACCCGGTCCTGCGCGAGATGGCGAAATTCTGGGACTATGATCGGCATTTCACGCCGGAGGCTCGGCTCGAGGCGCGGCGTTGCTACTACGCGCTATGCAGCTTTCTCGACGACAATATCCGCAAAGTGTTGCTGACCTTGGAGGAAAGCGGGCAGGCCGAGAACACGACGATCCTCTATATCAGCGATCACGGAGAGATGCTGGGCAATCACGGCCTGTGGACCAAATCCGTCATGTACGAGGATTCGGTCGCCATCCCAATGCTCATGGCGGGGCCGGCGATCAAGGCCGGGCGGAACGATACGCCGGTCTCGCTGACCGATGTCGCCGCGACGGTGGATGTCGCGATGGGGGCGGAGCCGCAATTCAAGCCAGTGACGGCGGGTGACGGCTGGCAAGGGCGGCCATTGCAGGCCTTTATCGACAGGCCCGAGCCTGATCGCGAGATCCTGAGCGAGTATCACGACGGCGGCAGTCCGACCGGGTTCTTCATGCTGCGGGCGGGACGGTGGAAATATGTCTCCTATGCCGGCGCGCCGACGGCGCAGCTCTTTGACCTGGAGCAAGACCCGGACGAATTGGAAGACCTCGGTGAGAGCCCGGCGCACAAGGAAACGCCCGCGATGATGGACGCTCGGTTACGGGCGATCCTTGATCCGGAAGAGGTCAACGAAACCGCCTTCGCCGATCAGGCGCGGGTGCTGGAAAGACTGGGCGGTCGCGAGAAGGTCTCGGCGATGCCGAGCTTCGGTCACACGCCGTTGGACGACTGATGCCTAATCCGCCGCCGCGCGTTTGCTCGGCCCCTTGATGAAGTCACCATCGCGCGGGCTATCGGAGACCGTCCAGGGATCCCCCTTGGCATTGAGATAGAGCTTGCGCTGCTCGGCCAGCGTAAAGGGCCGCGAGCCGAGGCGGCCGAAGACCGCGATCTGGCCGCCGGTCTCGTCCACCGCGCGGTCCCGGGCAAGTCCCTTGGAAAGCGCCAGCGCCGGCGAGTCCGTGTCCTTCCAGGCGATCAGTTCCGGCACCGGCTCGGGGCTGTAGCCATAGAATCTCGGCTGGCTGTCCGGCGAGGTCATTTGCACCACCTTCAGCCCCCCGACCCCGTCGGCGATATAGGCGAAGAGCGAGGCGTTGGTGGTACCGAGGATCACGTCGCGGGCATCGACGATCTTGCCGTCGGCGTTGAAGATCGAGTGCAGCGCCGGCTTGGTCGGGTTCTTGATATTGACGATCGCCAGTCCCTCGGCTCCGGCCGCCACATAGGCGTAGGTGCGCGCGAGATAGATCCGCTTGGCGTCCTTGAGCGGGATATGCGCGCCCTCGATCACCACCGGATCGCCCGGGTTCGTGGCATCAAGGACTTGCAGGCCGGCCCGGTCGCTGACGAACAGATACCGGAACTGAAGCGCCGTCGCCCTCGGATCATCCATGGCGATGGTCTTGGCGACCACCGGGGCCAGGGGGTCGGTCATGTCCAGCACCACGAGGCTATCCTCGGTGGTGATGTAGAACCAGTTGCCGGCGATGGTGATGTGCCGGGCGCCGGTCAGCACCCCGTCCGGGTTCCAAGTCAGCGCGCGCTCGAAGAAATTGTTGCGCGGCTCGCCATCGGCCAGCGTGTTTACATCGACCACGATCAAGCCCTCGACCGCGTCGGTGACAAAGGCGTAATTGTAGATCGGGTGGAACGGCTGTTCCTGATTGGCGACCCGCATCAGATCGCCTTTGTTGCGATCCGGCGCGATGGGCTGTTCGGTCGGCAGGGCCATGCAGGTGGCGTTCTCGCTTTTTACCCGGGTGCCATGCCCCAGGGGCGAGAACGGCGCGGTGATGATCCGCTGCGAGATACCCTTATTCGCGATGCTGGCCACGTCATAGGCCTGGAAACCGCCCTTGCCTTCGGCGACGAACAGATACTCGCCCCGCAGTTGCAGGCAATTGGCGACGCCCGGGCTGGAATGATCGTAGCTTTCCTGGAGCTCGCGACCCTCGTCCAGATGATCCTGGTACCAGTCCGGATAGGCGTATTTCTGCAGGTAGCTGCCGATCACCGCCTGGGGCTCGTCCCATTCGGTGACCCGGATCGCCTCGATGCCGTCCTCGGCTCCGACCCAGGCGTTATAGCCGACGAAATTCACGAAATTGGTGCCATGGAGGAGCAGTTGCGCCATCCGGGCGTTGTTGTCATTGGTCTCGGAGAGATGGCAATCGCTACAAGTCTTGGTCTCGGTCTTGCGCACGGTGTGCGGGAAATGTGGCGCGAAAGCCTGGCTGGAAAAGCCCGAAGCGGCGATCGGCGGCTGCTGGATGTAGATCTTCTCGCGGTTGATGTTGGTCGAGGACAGGATCAGCGCCGAGGTCGAGCGGATCGGCGCGATGGTGTTGCCCTTGGGCGTGGCGTGAATGCCGAGCTGGAACATCTGGTCGCGCACCACCTGCGGGTTATAGGTCGCGTAGTTGCGGGTCTCGCCGCCCTCGAAGTGATGACGCTCGGTCTTCCAGTTCGCCTGGATCGGCAGGTGACAGCCGCCACAGCTGGTGGTCCAGGAGAGATGGCAGGTAAAGCACTCCATCTCCTCGTCCTTATGGGCGCGGTCATCCTTGGCCACGCCCGGCCCCCAATTCTGGTTCGCGGTATCATTGGAGACCAGCTTGGCCCGCGCCGCCTTGGCGTTATAAGCGGCGTGATCCGGGTTGACCGAATCCTTGACCAGGCTCAATTCCCATTCCAGCTCTGGCCACAGCGCCGAGCGCTGATAGAGCTTGTCGCCGCGCCACTCAAAGCGCTTGGAGCCATCGGCATTGCGAGTCAGCGAGAAGTCGGTGCCGCCCGGCGGTGCGGCGGGCCCGGAGCTGCGCAGGCTCGGATAGTCGTCCGCCGTGCCGTGACAATCCTTGCACGTCACCTCGATCGCGTTCGCCACTTCGCCGTAGAGATGGCCGTTGGAGTGCGAGTCCTGCTCGAAGTGACAATCGACGCAATGCATCCCCACGTCGAGATGGATCGACGACATATGCACCGCCTTCTCGAACTTGTCGGGATCATCCGGCTCGACCACGTTGTTCTCGGCGTCCAGCAGATTGCCGGCCTCGTCCTTCTTGAAGATCGCCCGGAAGTTCCAGCCATGGCCGTGATAATCGGCGAACTGGGTGTTCTTCAGATCCGGGTTCATCTCCGAGACCTGGCGCAGGAAGGCCGGATCACTCCACAGGCCGCGGATCGCCGCTTCCTCGGGGTTGCGGTCCAGGATCTCGCGCATCTCGGCATGGCTCGGATAGCGCTGTTCCTTCGGCCACATGGACGGCGCGTCGGACTCATAATCCCACATTGTGTAACCGAGATAAGAGTTCAGGAACACGTTCGGCTGATGCATGTGACAGATCATGCACTGGCTGGTCGGGATGGCGCTGGTGAATTCATGCTTCAGCGGATGCCCGGACTCGCCCTTGGGAATGGTCGGATCGACGGTCTGGGTCTCGCCGCGATGACCGAATTGGGCATAGGGGCCGGAATGCCGGGGGTCGCGGTCATTGGCATAGACCACGTGACAGGACGCGCAGCCCGAGGACCGATAATCGCCGGGCTGCTCGTTGGTGCCCAGGAACCACATCAGCGGGTCGTTGAGGCGAGTCTTGGTAATGTTGATCACCGGCACCGCGATCCGAAGTCCCGTGCCCGGCCCGCGGTTGGATTGCTTCAGATCCGGGCGCCCCGGTTCCTCCAACCGCTGGATCTGGCCGAGTGAGTTGGGAATGCCGATTTCCGGGAACAGGTTGAGGATATTCCGTCCGCCGCGCTCAAACACCCGGAAGATATCGCCCGGCGGGATTGCCTCCCAGGCCGGCAGAGGGACCAGTTGTTCCAGCACCCCGGTCTTCTTCATCTCCTCGGTGACCGGGATCGCGGCCTGTAGGATCGCGGCATTGCCGTCCCGGTCATAGGCCTCGCCCATGACGTAGTTCTTCAGCGGTACGATGCCGTTATTGTACGAGGCCCCGCCCCAGAGCATCGCGCCGGTGGCCATGATGCTGCTCTTGGCGGCGCGGATCTCGCGGGCATGGCAGGCGCCGCAAGCCTCGTCCACCACGCGATAGTCGCTGGGATTGACGAAGCGGACATATTCCGGGCTCTCGCGATTAAGCAACGCATAGGCGCCCGGGGGATTGGCGCTGCTCGGATAGTTCCAGGTCTCGGGCAGGGTCGGCAGCAAATGCGCGGCGTCCATGGCCTCGCGATAAGCAGTGTCCGACGGCGCGCCGTTGGCCGGTCGAGTAACCGCCACGTCGCCCCCATGGCAATCAACGCAGCCGAGATTGACCGAGCCCGAGCGATGCATGCTCGGCTCGTCGGTTTTCTCGTGACAACTCATGCAGCCGGCGGACTTCTTGTCCGCCTCGGCCTTGGATTGTCCGGCGGGCGCCGGCGGCGTGGTGGTATAGGTGACGTGCCGTGGTTTCTCCGGCCCGCCGGCGGCCAACGCGCCTAAGGATCCGAGCGCCGTCAGCCCCAGGATAATCGCAACCGCCAATGTCGAGATTGCTCGCATCACCGGCGCCTCAATAGGTCAAGATCAGGTTGGCGAGAACCGAATAGAACGCGTCTTCATTGGCCGCGTCGGCGCCGTAAAGCTCACGGAACCCGTCACCGGCGAAAAGCACGGCGCCGGACAGCCGGAACACCACATTCTGCGAGAAAAACGGCCTGTAGATCAGCGCCGCCGAAAGATCCCAGCCGATCTCGCGGTCGATATCCTGCTGATTGCGCGCGACTTCAAGTGTCGATGTATCGTCGAACTGCATGTAGTTGAGATTGGTCGACAGACGAAGCTCCGGCAGGATGTCGAAATCCGCCCCGGCGCCAATCAGTCGAAAGCCTGGATTGTTGAAGTTCGACTGGCCATGTTCCTTGGAGGACCGCAGCGATGGCAACAACGCGTTGCGGGTCGATAGAACCACACCACCACCACCGATCAGCGGCACGGTCTGGCGGATCCAGTAATTGGTATCGGAACCGGCAATCTGTGGGTTCTCGAAGATCGCGTCGAACCCGGTTTCGGTATCGTCGAACGGATCGGAATCGCCCGAGGCATAGACCAACGATCCCCTGAGCCGCACCCAATCGAAATCGATCGAGGGCTCGACCGCGAAGAAGAACGCGCTGACATCGGCCTTTCGGTCGGTGAAGGCGCTGTCACGGTCGCTACCGAAGGCATAGTAGAACGAGTGGGTCAGGTTTAGCCGGCCGAAATGCCCGTCGCCGCTGAACCCGAGATAGCCGATATCGTAATTGCGCCCGCGTTCGCTGCCGAAGGAGGACGGGCGTTCGATGAACGTATTGTCGTTGAAGAAGAAGTCGTTGCCTTCGCGGTTGCGATTGTAGATCGCCGCGAATTGGCTCTGAAACCCGAGAACCGGGAAGTCCTGCCAATACAGATTGGCGATGAAGATGTCGTCCTCGCGCACCTTGCGCCCGACATGGTTCAGGCCGCTATTGGTGTCCTTTTCCAGGCGTCGGAACCAGGCGAGATTATATTGGAAGATGTTGTTGTCCCGATCACCGAACAGCCGCACCCCGAGCTGGGCGTCCTGGAACAGAAATCCGCGAAAATCGGCGTTGAACGGCTGAATGCCAACCCGGATCGAGTCGAAGTCGTAGCGGTCCGACACATTACGGATATGGTAGTCGATAAAGGCTTCCTGCAGCGAGATATGCCGGTCGTTGCGGGTCGTGCCCTGGCGCGGATCGGCGCGCAGCACGCGCTCCTCCTCGACCACCGCGCGGTTGAAGTTGATCACCGGCACCAAACGAAATTCCAGGTCCGGTGGCTTGAACGCGGTATCGCCCTTGATCAGCGAGGCGCTGATGATCAGGTTCTGATTAAAGATCCACTGATTGACCTCGCCGAACAGATCAACGGAATTGTCCCGATTGGTCGACTGCACGCCCACCGGCGTCGGCACCGATCGCGGCTCATAGACGGTGTCCGAAATCACCGACAGATTGACGAACCAATCATCGCCGAATACCGGGCGGTCACCCTTGAGCGGATTGCGGTTATAGGGGTCGACAACGCTTTCCTTCACGCCCAGCGATTCAATCAACCGCCAGCGGTCGGGCACCGAAATGCCGTCGATCTTGGCCGGATCGCGGTTCTTGGGCGGAGCCACCCGACGCAGGATCGCGCCCGGAAGCGGCTTGGTATCCTCAATCTCGGCGGGAGGTGTCTTGCCGGGAATGCGTCGCTCCTGCGCCTGGCCGGACGCGATGGCGCCGGCCAAAACCGCGGCGGTCAACAATCCGGTTAAGAGAAGTCGAGCGGGCATCGATTACTTTCCGGCGCAAACGTTCTGGGCGTTGGTATCGAGGAACGGCAGGAACGGGCAGTTGACGTAGCGCAATCTGGCGCCCTGGACCACCAGATTATCGGCCCGAACCGAGCGCGGCGCATTGCCGACCCCGGTGCCGAGCTCAACCCCGGCGTTGTGCAGCCCAAGGAACGAGATCATATCGTCCTGGTCAACGCCGTCCCCGGACACCCCGATACCGCCCACCAACGCGGAACCGCGATAGATCGGCACACTACCAGGGAAGATCTGAATGCCATTGGCGAGGCGGCTCTCGCCGGTTTGTGGGCGCACGGGGAGCGAGGTGCAACCCTGGTCGGTGTCCGCGACCATGATGTCGGCTGTCTGATCTTGCAGCAGAAAACCCACATGCGCGAGCAGATTGTCCAGCACGAGTTGAAACTGCAATCCGGTGTTGAACGGGCTCCATGCGCTAAAGGGTTCACTGAGGGGACCATTCACCGTGCCGTCGATACCGTCGGGATAAAGCGGGCGCGAAAGGTTACCGCCGGATCGGTCCGCGAACGCGATCCCGTCTGATAACGCCGAAGGGCCGATAAAGGCGCGCACGGCTGTAACGAAACGATCCTGCCCCGCGTCGATCAGTTCCTGCGCCGCGACGGTATTGGAGAAAAACGCGGCGGTTCGGGCCTTTTGCAGGGACACATCGGTACCGAAGATAGGACCATCCGGCGTGCGCACGATCCCGAGTATCTTGCCATTGGTATCGACCACGGAAATCGTAACCTGCGCGTGACTTCCCAGGGGACGCCGGATCTGAGCCCGTGCCCGGGTCGCCACCGCCAGAGCGTTACGCAAGATCACCGTCACTTCGGCGGCGCTCAGCTCGACGCCGTTATCCTCGCTGCCGGCGCTTGGGGCAAAGCGCGGCGTGTTGTTCTGATCAACCAGAACGAAGGCCGGAGTCGGCGCGAAAATTCCGCTGGTATCAGCGCGGAATCCCGATGCCGCGTCGCCGAAGGTCTGCCCGTCTCGAATCGTTCCATCAAAGTAACTGGGGATCGAAACCAAGGCGCCGACCGACGTATCAAGCAAACTGGAGAAAGCTGGCGCGGCGGCGGCGTTGGAAAGCAGCGAGCCCGCGTCACGATCGGTATATCGAAAGGTCTTGCCCTCAACCGTGATCCGGTTGCCCTTGATGTCGACCGGCGGCTCGAACCCGCGCTGCGCCGCGATCGCGATCAACTCGTCGTTGTCGGTGTCGAAATCCGTGATCGAGGGATCGGTACTATAGGCTCCATCCGAGATCACACCGACCCCCCCGACCATCTCCGATCCCTTGTAAAGTGGCAGGCCACCCGGATCGGCCGACAAGCCCAAGGGTGAACGTTTCGGGCCAACCGTCACCGCGTTGGTATTGATATTCAGATCCGAGCACGGCAACTGGCTGAACTGCACCCCGAATAGCGGACCGCTCGGCGAGAACCGTTCCTTGGGGTTGAAATGTTCCTGGACGATTTGGTTGGCCGTGCGGGTCGTGAAGGCATTGCCGCTGGAAGACAAATAGGCTCCGGTGATCGCCTTGGCGATGGCCGCGACCGGCCCGGGAAGCACGGTTCCTTCAAGCCCCCCCTTGCCGTCGACTCCGTTCGGGTGCGCGGGATCGGCGGTAATGACGAAACAGCCAATCGGTATCGGAGGATTGGGTATCAACTCAGTGCAATCCGCCCCGGCTGTATCGGTGGCTCGATTGGCCCCAAGCATGTTGTAGACCGCGAGCACGTTGCCGACCCGGTCAGTGACCGCGATCGCCGCGGCGGTTCCTCGGGCCCGCGCCTCGTTCACCGCCTGGCTAATCACCGATTGGACATCCGCGATCGTCAGATTAGCGGCGATTGCCGGCCCCGACAGCACAAGCCCGCCCATGAGGCCAGCCAGGATCGCGGCGCGCTTCAGTCCTCGATAAACCCAGGAACCAGCAATCATTGCCCCGCTCCCGATCCAGTGGCGCGCAACTCGAAGACGCCGAACTTCAAGGTCGATTGAGTGTGGTACGCGACCGTGACGGTCACCGGAAACAGCTCCCGCGACATGTCTTCATCCTTGAGGATCTTGAAGGTGATCTGGCCATTCACCACCTGGAACCGGTTGTCGATCAAATTGGACAGCCGTCCGTCCCAGGGTTGCCAAAAGCCGAGATGGTCGCGCCGGAGCGACTTGCCGCTGGCGGTATGAGCGGTCACGAAACTGGCGGTCACCGTGTCACCGTCGACCGTGACATCGCGCGTTACCGTCACCCGGGATGCCTCGACGCCCACCGCCGACAGCCGCGCGCCGACCTCGCTCAAGCGATCCGCCGCCGAGGCGCCCCCCGTCGTCGCCAACATCAATCCGAAGACGAGCGCGAGGAAAGTGGCGCGAAGATTGGTCACCACGACGTTCATTTCCCAGCCATCTCTTTCGGTTTGACCATCGGCGGCTGATCCGGCGTATGGAAGCCGTGACACATTATACAGGTGCTCGGCACCCGCGCGGTGCTGGTTCCGCCGCCGTGACAATCCCGACAGGTCTCGATCTTGGGCAACAGCACATCGGCGCTGGACATGGACTCCGCCGCATTGTGGCAATCGGTGCATTGCATGTCCCGATGCTTGTCATGCGAGAAGTGTGATTTGGGCTGCCAACGCTCCGTTAGGCGCACTGGTTGGACCGTCCATGCCTCGGGATCGACTCCCTTGACGACTTCATGACACGTGCCGCACTGGCTGGCCGAGAAGATATAGGACGCCGCCTCGATTGCCCGTCCACGGGACCAGTCCAAGGCTTCCTTGCGCTCGGGCTTTGTGAGCGGGGTGCCTGGCCGGCGGCGCACCACGTCGGGCGCTTTTTCGTCCGGCACACCGCCTTCCAGCGCCCGCGCCGCGTAGAATTCCTTGAGCTCGCGCAATACCATCTTCGGCTTGCCATGGCTGACCTGGCGCTTGGGCGCGGTCGGCTCGAAGGTCAGTTGGTGACATTCGGCGCAATGGGTCTCCATCTCGACCTTGACCATCAACCCGCCACCCGGCTCGGTCACGTGGCAACTGGTGCATTGTAGTTGTCTCGTGCCGCCGGTCGGAAGACGCATCTTCTTCTCGTTCATATGCGTCTTGTGGGTGAATTTCAGGTTCGAGATCTCCTTGGGGGCGTCGTCCAGGCTGATCCGGGTCCAGACATCCTTGGACGGATCGGTGGAGACCGTCGGCCGGAACTGGGGATGATCGGCGGCGAAATCCGAGGCGTCGGCCAACGTGGTGTTAGGCGCGTCGTCGCGCAAATCACCATGGCAATCGGTGCACAGCCGCTGATCCGCGTGGAACATCGGGTTCGGGCCCTGGTGATCCTTGTGACAAGAAGCGCATCGCGCCTCGGTCAGATCTTCATCCGGAAAGGCCACGGGATCGGCGTGATGGCGGATATTGCCGTGACAGGCCGCGCAAGCCCGGTTCGGAGTCTTCTCGAAGGCTTTCTGGTGGCAGGCGCCGCAATCCTCGGCGAAGAACTTGTGGGCGTCCATGATCTCGCCGCTCTTCCAGGCGACATCGAAGGACAGATCGTTCTTCATTCCCATCGGGCCGTCGGCGGTGCGTTCATCATGCATGAAATGCCCACCGATCGGCAGCGCGATGAACCCGACCATGACCGCCAGAAAGAACAGCCACGCCCAGGTTCGCTTGCTCATGCCACCGGCGGCCAGAGTCGTGCGGCTGCGGGCCATCAAATCCTTGACGTCGTCGCCCGCCGGTTGAACCAGCTCGACGGTGATCGCGGCGTCCTTGCCCTCCGGCGGGTCGACCACGACGATCTCGTAGGGGCCGACCCCGATGGTGTCGCCGACCGAGACCTCGGCGTTGCGGGTGACATTGCCGTTCAGTCGCAGATCCGCCGCGCCCACCGCCTCGCAGAACAGGCCGTTCGGCGTGTGATGCAAGGTCGCCATGCGCAAGGGCACCCGCGGGTCCGGCAGATAGACCTCGTTCTCGGTGCCACGGCCGATCCGCACGACCTCGGCGGAGACCGCTTCTTCCTTGGTCGAGACCCCGCCCTTGGCGCGCCGGGTCAGGAATGCGAGTCGCAGCTCCACGTCGGCCTCACCAATAAAAGAAAACGGAAATCACGTGGCCGACGAGCGCCGCCAGCAACGCG
The DNA here is from genome assembly GCA_016780745.1 of Alphaproteobacteria bacterium. Classification (GTDB taxonomy): domain Bacteria; phylum Pseudomonadota; class Alphaproteobacteria; order Thalassobaculales; family Thalassobaculaceae; genus JADHLJ01. The sequence goes on from JADHLJ010000026.1 coordinate 13,151, forward strand.
AAGGATAGGGGAACATGGAAATACAGCCAGATCTCCAGCATCGCCTTGAGCTGAACATCCCGCCGCATGGTCCGGAGCAAGGTCGACTTCTTACCCAGTAAACTAATCAGCTTACGCACGTCGCCGCCATGCTCGGCGCCCGCCGAGGCGGCGAGATCGCGAATTCCCGCGAAGGCCCGCTCGGTCCCGCAATCGGGATCATGGCCGCTTAACTGCCGAGCGATGGAGCCACCGACCCGCGTCTCGTTACAGGAAACCAGAACCAGCGAGGCGATCTCGTCCGGCATGGTGCTCGCCACTTGGCGGCACTCGCGGTCGAGTTCGCCGATCCCGGCATAGACCTCTTCTGTCGTGATACCCCGGCGGTTCTCGGTCATCAGCCGGGGATAGCGGGCATAGGCATAGATCCCGAAGAAACCGCTGGCGATCACCACCATCATCAACCCATAGGCCAGGGTATGCAGATTCCAGCCGAACTGAAAACCGGTATGCAGGGTGGCGACGATGATCAGGCTCAAACCCAGATAGACATGCGCCGACAGCCAGCCTTGAAGCTTGCTGACCGTGCCGTAGCGCCGCTTGCGCACGCCGAACCACATCAGCAACAGGATAATCGCCGCGCCTATACCGCCCAGGCCGTAGCCGAGCCAGGTGCCGCCGTTGGGCTCGTCCGGCGGGGAGTGCCAGGCATAGACCGCGATCGCCGCGACACAGAGCAGTGTCGCGACTTTCAGATACCGAAACCCGGCGTAAACCAGAAAGCCCTCATGCATTTAGGCTCTCCCCGACTTCGTCGAGGCGGTGATCGAGAAGAACTCCTCCGGATTGACCCGTATCGCCGCGCCGGTCGGACAGGCGCTGACGCAGGACGGGCCACCGGCGATGTCCTTGCACATATCGCATTTGGTCGCGGTCTCGCGCGCACCCTCGGGTTTCGCCCGGGGCGTCTTATCCTCCCCCGGCCCTGGTCCCATGCCGAGCAACAGCCATTGTAACAGTCCGGGCTTGGGCGGCGGCGGATAAGCCATATGGATGACATTATACGGGCAGTCGCGCGCGCAATTGCCGCAACCGATGCATTTCTCGTCGATGAACACCTCGCCGTTCGGCGCCCGGTGGATCGCGTCGGCGGGGCAGTCGGACATGCAATGCGGATGCTCACAATGCCGACAGGATGTCGGGACGTGCAGGGTGCCAAAGGTCGGGCCGGCCTCGCGCTTGAGCCGTGACTTGCCGCCATGAGTCTCGGCGCAGGCCTTCTCGCAATTGTCGCAGCGCACACACAGCGCCTCGTCGATCAGCAGAACATCGGTCGCCTCGCCCAGCCCCTGGTTGACCAGAAAGTCGATGATATCTCCGGAATCCGGCCGTTCCTCAACCTCGACATTCTGCACCAGGCGATCCCGGAATCGCGCCTCGATCTCGCTTTTCAACGCCGGTTCACGCTCCAACAGCCGCTTGAAGGCACCGGCATCGACCTTGATGGTCTCCGCGGCCACCGTCGCCTTGACCGTCGCCGATCGCGGTGCCTCGGTCAAAAGCGCCATCTCGCCGACATAATTACCCGCCGGAATATAAGAAAGGACCACGTCGCGGCCGCCGATCCGCCGCGAGACCATCATCGAGCCCGAGCGGATCAGATAGACATCGTCGGTGGTCTCGCCCTCCTCGATCATTACGTCACCGGCCGAGAAACTCTCGATAGTGGCGGTGGAGACCACCTCTTCCAATAGCGCCGGATCGATGTTCGGCGCCAGATGGGTCTGAATCTGCCGCGAGATCGCCGCCTCGTCGATCACCCGCTTGGCGGCATCGATGGAGCTGATCAGCTTCAACATCGCCCGGCGCGGGGTCTCGACCAGGATCGAGTCTTCATGCGCCAGGATTGTCGCCGTGCGCCGACGTCCCGATAGCAACCCCATCTCGCCGAAGAAGGCCCCGGTGCGCAGGGTCACCACCTCGTTCGGATCGTTGGGGTTGATCTGAATATCGACCGCGCCATCGACGATTGAATAGACGCTGTTGGTGAAGTCGTTGCGCTCGAAGATGATATCCTTGGGCCTGACCCGATGGATCCGGCTCTCCAGCATGAATTCGCGCAATTGCAATCGCGACATGTGCGAGAGCAGCGGCACGTTGTTCTGGATCGCCTCCAGAACCTCGCCCACCGCCATCCCCTCGATGGCCGCGAAACGCTCCTCCAGCAAGGCCTCGTCGGCCGGGCGCACGGGATTGCCGAGGATGGTCTCGACCACTTCGAAGCCCTGGTTCATCGCCTGTTTGATCAGCGGATATCCGGCCAGCGCGCCGACGATATACAGGCCCTCGACCGAGGATTCATATTTCGCCGACAATTCCGGCAGCGCCGAGGGCTCGTCGCTGGAAAACTTGATGCCGCAAGCTTCAACGAAGCGTCGAGGCGGATTGGCGCCGAGCCGGGCGATGATCCGGTCGCACTTTACCTCGGCCTCGCCCTCGGGTGTCTTCAACACCAACAGCCCCGGCTCGACCCGAGCCGGCGAGGCGTTGAAATAGCACTCGATCACCTCGTTCTCGATGGCGCCGTTAATGGCGTTCAGGTTGCCCTGCTTGGCGCGCGCGAACTCGCCCTTGCGGTTGATGATGATGACTTCGTTCTGTTCCGTCAGGCCGATCGCGTTTTCGATCGCCGCGTCACCGGCGCCGACCACCACGATGGTCTCGCCGTCATACTCCAGCGGATCGTCCAGCTGATACTGAACCCGCTCCCAATCCTGACCGTCAACGCCCAATTGCCGCAGGTTGCCCTGCACGCCGATCGACATGATCACGTGCTTGGCCTTGACCGTTTCGTTGCCATTGACGGTTAGCGTGAAGTCGCCCTTGGCGCCCTCGATCGCGGTGACCTCGGCGTTGTAGCGAATATTGACCGCGTGCTCGTCGAGCCCGGCATCCCAGGTGCCGAGAATATCCTCGCGCACGCCCGCCGCGAATTGCATGTCGCTTTGCAGCGGCAAGACGTCCGGCGTGGCCATCACGAATTTCTTCTTTTGATACTTGTAGATCGTGTCGGAGGCATGGTCCGTGCGCTCGAACAGCACATGGTTCACACCTCGTTTCGCGGCCCGTGCGGCGGCGCTCAAACCCGCCGGCCCGGACCCGACGATAACTATGTCGAATTCCGTCGTCACAACCTACCCACGCTCCTTGTCGGGATGCGCATCATCTTATGCATCGCCGCGGCTCCCCACTTTGTGAACGATACGGCGGCGCGCGTCCGCTGTCAAAAGGAGGATCGGCGGAGAATGGCGTTAAGCACTTGGATTTGTCGTAAAAATCACATCACGGGCGCGCCGGCGCGACGTCGGCGGATCAGTCAGGCTCACCCTAGGGTCGATTACATCTCACGTGGATGTTATCAACCGCCCGCCATGGTAGTCGGAATAGACGTCTCGGGCTTGGGCCTTGTCAGTTCGCGTCCAATGGTGCCAAACTTTTGTCGGAGCTTGGGAGCCGACGGGGCGATGACGGGCAAGAATCGGATCGCGCTGTTGGGTTTCATCGTCGCCGCGCTGGTTGGTTTCGTGGCGGTCGGAAGCTGGTGGTCGGGCGCTGCCCTGAGTCCCGAGGCGAGCTCCAAGGCGACGGCGACGCGGGTCGAGGACAACCTCGCGGCGCTGGAGAAAAAGGCGAGGAACGAGCCCGCGAAGGCGGTTAATTTCACTCGGCTCGGCGAGGCCTACAAGGCGGCGGGCCGGCTTACCGAAGCGGTTTCGGCCTATGTATCGGCGGCGGAACTGGCCCCGGGCGACACCGAGGTCCAGCGGGCCCTGATCTCGCTTAAGGCGATGGCGGAGGCGAAGGGACGACACTGATCGGTGGGTTTATTCAATAGGGCTGATCGCGCCGGGCCCGAAAAAAGCACGGGCTGGCAAACCGATCGCCGAGGCAAGAAGAACGGGACGCGGCGCGATAAAGGGGAATCGGGGAGATGACGGGGATGATTAGGATCAAAATCGCGAAAACGCTGCAACAGCTGGCGCGGGCCGCGTTGTTCCTGTTGCCGGCGCTTGGGCTAGCGACCCTCGCGAGCGACGCGCGCGCCCAGACGCCGCAATATGGCCAGGACCTGCATATCGGCGTGACCTCCTGCGCCGGCAGCACCTGCCACGGCGCGACCACGCCTTGGGAAAACTCGACGGTTCTGCAAAACGAATATGTCACCTGGTCTCAGAAAGATGAGCATTCCAAGGCCTATGCCACGCTTTTGAATGAAGACTCAAAGCGGATCGCCGCCAATCTCGGCCTGCCGAACGCCCACGAGGCGGATCTTTGCCTCGACTGTCACGCCGATAACACGCCGAAGGACAAGCGCGGGCGGTTCTTCCAGATTTCCGACGGCGTGGCCTGCGAGTCCTGTCATGGCGGCGCCCAACGCTATCTCGGCATTCATATCTCCGGCGCGGCGAACCATCAGGATAATCTCAATGCCGGCATGTATCCGACCGAGGACCCGGTGAAACGGGCGGAGCTGTGCCTGTCCTGTCATTTCGGCGACGACAAGAAGTTCGTGACCCATCGGATCATGGGCGCCGGTCACCCTCGGATGAGCTTCGAGCTCGACACGTTCACCGCCATTCAACCGGCGCATTTCGAGATCGATAACGACTATCGCAAGCGCAAGGCCGTCGCCAATGGCGTGCGCACCTGGGCCATCGGCCAGGCGATCGCGCTGAAGCGCCGGGTCGATGCCGCCGCCGATCCCCAGCGTGGTTGGGACGGGCTGTTCCCTGAGCTGGTGCTGTTCGACTGTCAGGCCTGTCACCATCCCTTGACCGCCCCGACCTGGCAGCCGCGGCCAAGCACCGGGCTTCCCTCGGGTGTCGTGCGCTTCGATGACTCCAACGCGCTGATGCTGGGGATCATTGCCGATCACGTGGACAGCGACCTTGGCGCGACCCTGAAACAACAGATGAAGGCCCTGCACGCCTCCACTCTCGAGGGTTTGGAAGCCTATAAGACGGCCGCCAACGCGTTGAAGGAGACCGCCGACGGGCTGGTTGCCAAGTTCAGCACCCACGCCTTTGGCAAGGATGACATCGCGGCGATGATGACCGGCGTACTCACCCAGGCGGCGGCGGCCGAGTTCTCGGACTATGCCGGTGCCGAGCAAGCGACCATGGCGCTAAGCGCGATCGCGGCGGCCGCGCGGGACGCCGGCATGGCCGAGCTCGCCAAGGGCATCGACGCCCCGCTCGCCAAGGCCTTCACCGCCCTGGATAAGTACGACGGCTGGGACCACCCCGGCTTCCAGGCGGCGATCGCCGAGATCAAGCCTGCGCCTTAATCGGCAATGAAGAGGCCGGCTCCGTTTCCGGAACCGGCCTCTCGTCACCCACTCCCGTGACTCGTTGGAGCCGGGCTGTTCAACCGCGTCGTTACGCGGCCTTTTGCTCAAGCTTCGGCGCGCCGTCGGCGGTGCCGATCGAGATCTTGCGCGGTTTCTTCTCTTCCGGAACCTCGCGAACGAGATCGATATGGAGCAAACCGTTTTCCATTTCCGCGCCGGTCACGACGATGTGGTCGGCTAGATCGAACTTCCGCTCAAAGGCCCGCGCCGCGATCCCGCGATGCAGATAGGCCTGGGCGCCGGCGGTCTCGTCCTTCTCGACCTTGCCGGAGACGGTGAGGCTGTTCTCCTTGACCGTGACGTCGATGTCGTTATCGCCAAAGCCGGCGACCGCCATCGTGATCCGGTAGGAATCCTCGTTCAGTTTTTCGATATTGTAAGGCGGATAGCTCGGTTGGGTCGACGCCTCGGAAGCCTGATAGGCCGCGTCGACGAGGCGCGCCATGCGGTCAAAGCCGATGGTGGAACGAAAAACCGGGGAAAAATCGATGCTACGCATTGTCCAAATCCTCCTTGGAAGCAACGTGGACATTTCAGATGGCCCGCCAATTGGCCGAGCCGGTTCAGTACTCTCCCGACCCCGCGATGGGCGATCGGAACAGCTATGATTTGGGGTTGCCGAGACACGCTTCAAGAGATTTCGACAAAAAAAATTGGCGCAACTTTTGGCCCATAAACGACAAACGGACGCTCATGAGCGTCCGTTTGGGCAACCCGATATTCGGTGGATCAGCTTTTGAGGCCGAGCCCCGCGAAACGCTTGTTGAACTGGGCAACCCGGCCGCCCTGATCGAGCACGCGGCGCACGCCGGTCCAGGCCGGATGCGACTTGGGATCAATATCCAGGCGCATCACATCGCCTTCCGAGCCCCAGGTCGACTTGGTGACGTATTCGGTACCATCGGTCATGACGATGGTGATGTCGTGGTAGTCGGGATGAATATCCGCCTTCATCGTGCCTGCTCCCGCGCGGCTGC
>JADHLJ010000027.1 GCA_016780745.1 Alphaproteobacteria bacterium
GCCGGCTGGTCCGAGGGACGCATCCGGGGCGTGCTTGGCGAGAACTGGCTGCGCTTCCTCGGCGAGGTCTGGTCCGCGTGAGGCCCGCCAAGCGGCGCGAACTCCTCCGCGACGGCGCGCTTCTGGTCATCGTGATCGTCGTCATCGCGGGCTCGCTCTGGGCGGCGCGGGAGCTGTGCCGCGCCAGCGCGGATTGTCCCTGGACGATCTTGTATTGAGCGACTGGGGGGCATGTATCTAAAGAGATCTAGGTCGCGGTACTTTCACGGGTATCCGGGAATCCTATGCCGTCGCCCCTGTGAAAACAGGGGATTAACACCGTTTGCCACAAGCCCCGGCTTTCGCCGGCGCGACGGGAGATCGCCGCGTTTCTCGTTGTCGCTGCGTTGTCAGCGCCCCCAACCGCGCCTATGCCACGGCCTGAGCGTCCGCTTCCGCCGCCACCGCGTCCACCGTTTCCGTCTCGGCCTCGCGGGCGGCCTTTTGTTGATCGCGCCACATGCCGGCATAGACGCCGTCGCGGTCCAGCAGGTCGTGGTGTCGGCCACGTTCGGCGATGACGCCGTCGCGGAGCACGATGATCTCGTCGGCATCCACGACGGTCGACAGCCGGTGCGCGATGGTCAGGGTGGTGCGATCGGCGGATACCTCGGCGAGGCTGCGCTGGATCGCCTTTTCGGTGTGGGAATCCAGCGCCGAGGTGGCCTCGTCGAAGAGGAAGATCGCTGGGCGTTTCAGGATCGTGCGGGCGATCGCCACCCTCTGTTTTTCGCCGCCCGAGAGCTTCAAGCCGCGCTCGCCCACCGAGGTGTTGTAGCCGTCCGGCAGGCCCATCACGAAGTCATGGATGCTGGCCAGCTTGGCGGCGGCCTCGATCTCGGCGGGGCTGGCGTCGGGGCGGCCATAGGCGATGTTGTAGAAGACCGAGTCGTTGAACAGCACAGTGTCCTGGGGAACGATCCCGATGGCGCGGCGCAGGCTCGCCTGGGTGATCGTTCGGATATCCTGGCCGTCGATCTCGATCGCCCCGTCGGTCACGTCGTAGAAGCGGAACAGGAGCCGCGAGATCGTCGACTTGCCGGCGCCCGAGGGGCCGACGATGGCGACGGTCTTGCCCGCCGGCACCTCGAAACTCAGGCCCTTGAGGATCTCGCGATCGGGGCCGTAGCCGAAGCGCACGTTGCGAAAGGTGACGGTGCCGCCAGCCGCGACGAGGTCCGGCGCGCCCTCGGCGTCGGTGACCTCGCGCTGCTCCGATGTCAGCCGGAACATCGCCTCCATGTCGGTCAGCGACTGCTTGATCTCGCGATAGACGAAGCCGAGGAAGTTGAGCGGCTGAAACAGCTGCATGAGATAGGTGTTGACCATCACGAAGCCGCCGACGGTCATTGCGCCGGACTGAATGTCAAAGCCGGCCATGGTCATCACCAGAGTGAGGCCGACGGCGATGATGAAGCCCTGACCGATATTAACCAGCGCGAGCGTGGTCTTGCTGCGCACCGCCGCGTCCTCGTAGCGCCGGAGCGAGCGGTCGAAACGGTTGGCCTCGTGCTCCTCATTGCCGAAATACTTCACCGTCTCGTAGTTCAACAGGCTGTCGATGGCGCGGGTATTGGCCTTTGAATCCATCTCGTTCATCTGGCGCCGGAACTTCATCCGCCACTCGGTCACCGAGAAGGTGAAGGCGACATAGAGGCTGACGGTCACGAAGGTGACCAGGGCATACCAGATGTCGAACACCGCCCAGAGAATGCCGCAGACCATGGTGATCTCGAGCAGCGTCGGCACGATGTTGAACAGCATGAAGGTCAGCAGGAACTCGATCCCCTTGACCCCGCGCTCGATCGCCCGCGACAGCCCGCCGGTCTGGCGGTCGAGATGAAAGCGCAGGGACAGAGAGTGCAGATGCCGGAAGGTCTTGAGCCCGACCGCGCGGATCGCGCGCTGGCCGACCCTTGCGAAGAAGAAGTCGCGCAACTCCGCGAAGGCCTGCTGCGCCACCCGCGAGATGCCGTAGCCGATCAATATTCCGACCAGCGCGGTGACCACGAAGGCGCCCTCGGCGGATATCAGATCCACCGCTTCCTTGTAGAGGACCGGCACCATGACCGTGGCGAGCTTGGCGGTAACCAGGCAGAGCAGGGCGACGACCACCCGGGCCCGGATCGTCAACTCGCCCTTCGGCCAGAGATAGGGCACCAGAGTGCGGATGGTGTTCCAGTCGGCCTTGGCGCTGGGCCGATAGCTCATATCCGGGGCGTGACGCGGCGGCATGCGGTGTCCAATTCAGCGGCTCGCTGGTGTGGTTCCACACCGCCGGGCCACGGTTCAATTCGATAGTTCGATAATATTGGAACTTTTATCGCCGGCACAAGGGGCGAGACTTGTTCTCACCCATCCCTGCCTTAAAGCCCCAAGACGCCCTTGGCGATGATGTTGCGCTGAATCTCGTTCGAGCCGCCATAGATCGTCGCCGCGCGGGAGTTGAAGTAGTGCGGGATGATCCCCAGCGTTTCCTCCAGCTCGGTCGGGAAATCACCCTCATAGGCCGCCTGGATGGCGCTGGTCGGGGCCACCATGGGGCCGGCCACGTCGGCCATGAGCTCGGCGGTCGCCTGCTGGATCTCGGCGCCCCGGATTTTCAGCATCGAGGTCGCCGGATCGGGTGCTGGATCGTTGCGGCGACGCTGGCGGTCGATCACCCGCATCACCGTGATCTCCAGCGATTTCAGCTTCATCTCGGCGGTCGCGCATTTGCGCCGGAATTGCGGATCATCAGCCAACGAGCCCTCGAAGCCCGGCAGTTTTTCGGCCAGCTCCCGCGCCCGGTTCAGACGCTGGCGCGACAGGCCGACCCGGGCGATGCCGGTACGCTCATTGCCGAGCAGGAACTTGGCGTAGTCCCAGCCCTTGTTCTCCTCGCCGATGCGGTTGCTGATCGGCACCCGAACATCCTCGAAGAACACCTCGTTCACATGGGTGGCCTCGTCGATGGTCTTGATGCCGCGCACCGTGACGCCCGGCGTCTTCATGTCGATCAACAGGAACGAGATCCCCATCTGCCGCTTCGGCGCGTCCGGGTCGGTGCGCACCAGCGCGAAGATCCAGTCCGCGTGATGCGCCGTCGAGGTCCAGATCTTCTGGCCGTTGACGATATAGTCGTCGCCGTCGCGCACCGCCGAGGTTCTGAGCGAGGCGAGGTCGGAGCCGGCGCCGGGCTCGGAGAAGCCCTGACAGAACCAGATATCGAGATTGCGGACCTTCGGGAGAAAGAATTCCTTCTGCGCCTCGTTGCCGAACTCGCACAGGACCGGGCCGACCATGTTCACGTTGAAGGACAGCGGCTCCGGCGTCGGCGTGCGCAGCAGCTCCTCGATGAAGATATAGCGCTGCACCGCCGTCCACTCGGTCCCGCCATAGGCCACCGGCCAATGCGGCACGGCCCAGCCCTTGGCGTTCAGGATCCGCTGCCATTCGACGATGTCCGGCTTGCTCCAATGCGGCCAGCGACCGTGATGCCGTCTTGCGCTCTCGGGCAGGTTCTCGGCGATGAAGGCACGGACTTCTTCACGAAATCCAAGTTCCTCGGCGGAAAAGGCGAGTTCCATTGTCGGGGCTCCCGTCGCTACGGCCTCGTGGGGTATTTTGACCCATTGTCGCCGAATGTCGCGACGAGGCCAAGGGACTAGACCCAGGGACTAGACCCAGGGGCCAAAGCAATTGCCTACGCTGGTGCCGCGGTCGCCGAGGGATCTAAACCGCCGAGCGCAGGATCTCCATCACCTGGTCCGGCGAGCGGATCTCGCGCGGATTGGAGAAGGTCCAATCGTCGAGCATGCAATTCTCGGCGAGTCTGGGAAACTCGTTCTCGCTGACGCCGACATCGCGCAAGTGGCGCGGCATGCCGAGGCCCGCGATCAGTTTGTCCAGGATCTCCGAGGCCGGGATGTTCGGCTGGCCGAGCGCGGCGGCGAGATTCTTTTGCCGGGCGCCGTTCACCGGCTCGTTCCAGGCCAGCACATAGGGCAGCATCACGCAGGATGTGTAGCCGTGCGGCACGTCGGCGCTGCCGCCGAGGATATGGCCGATGGCGTGGCTGGCGCCGAGCCTTGTACCCGACACGATCCCGGTCATCGACAGCCACGCGCCCATCAGACATTTCTGCCGCGCCTCGATATCCTCGGGATCGGCCTTGACCCGGGGCAGCCCCTCTCCGAGCAGGCGCAGGGCGTGCAGCGCCGCGCCGTCCCAGAAGTCATTGGCGTCCAGCGACAGATAGGTCTCGACCGCGTGGTCCACCGCCCGGATGCCGGTGGACAGGAACAGCCATTCCGGCGTGTGCCGCGTCACCGCGCCGTCCAGGATCACCGATACCGGCACGATGCCGCGATGCACGAAGGACTGCTTGAGCCTGACGCGCGTGTCGGTCACCCCGGCCCGGGCGTTGAACTCGCCGCCCGACAGGGTCGTCGGCACCGCCACCTGGCGGACATCGGGGGCATCGTAGTTCGGAAAGACACGCTTGCCGTCCTCGCCGACCACGGTGCGATAGGCCTCCATCCCGTCCTCGTCGGAGATCCCATGCTTGAGGCAGATCGTTACCGCCTTGCCGCCATCGGTGACCGAGCCGCCACCGAAGGTCACCAGCAGATCAGCGCCGGCCTCGCGCGCGGCATTGGCGCAGGCGACGACCGCGTGGCGCGGGGAATGGGCGGGCATGGTGTCATGCAGGCCGCAAAATCGATCGCCCAGCGCCGACTCGACCTTGCGGACCTCGTCGGTCTCGCGGTTGAGCGTGCCTCCGACCAGCAGGAACACCCGTTTGGCGCCGATACGGTCGGCCTCCTCGGCGATCGCCTCGGCGGCGGGCTTGCCGAAAATCACGCGTTCCATCGCGGTGAGGTTGATTTGTCCCTGTTGCATGACGCCTGTCTCCGGATAGCCAAGGAATGCGCGGTACGATCCCCTCGACACCTATCGCCGCGTCTTGGCAAAAGCCAGGGGGAAAGCCCGGGGCGCGCGATCTCGGGATGAAACAACACGAGGTGGATGATGAGGGAACAGGGGAGAATGCCTGGTCGGAGGCGTCGAATGCCGTGTTAAGCTCCGCTAACGGGCGGACCGTGCCCGAACTCAAAAAGACCGAACGCAAAAGAAGTGGATGGAATCGTGGCGGATAAAGTTCGAGTGGGGATTGTCGGGGCGACCGTGACACCGGGCGGCAGTGGCTGGGGCGCCAACGCCCATGTGCCGGCCTTGCAAGCCCTGCCGGATTACGAGCTGCGGGCGGTCTGTACCGCGCATGAGGACACCGCCAAGGCCTCGGCGGAGAAGTTCGGCGCGCCGCTGGCCTTTCACGATATGAAGGAAATGGTCAGCCACCCCGACGTTGACGCGATCGCCGTGGTGGTTCGGGTGCCCTGGCACAAGGAACTGGTGATGGCCGCGATCGATGCCGGCAAGCCGGTCTGTTGCGAGTGGCCGCTGGGCGCGGATCTCGCCGACGCGACGGCAATGGCCGATGCCGCCAAGAAGGCCGGGGTGGCCACGCTTGTCGGTCTCCAGGCGCGCAGCGACCCGGCGGTGATGTATGCCCGCGATCTGGTCGCCAACGGTGAGATCGGCGAGATCGTCACCGCCAATCTCAGCGTGATCGTTAACGCGATCCCCGTCCGCGGCGATGGCCGGATCTGGCAGGGCATCCGCAAGAACGGCGCCAACCCGATGACCATCCCGGGCGGCCATTCGATCGACGCGCTGTGCCATATCCTGGGAGAGTTCTCGGAAGTCAGCGCCCGGGTCACAACCCGCATCGAGATGTGGAAACACGCGGTGACCGGCGATGACTTCCCGGTCGACGCGCCGGACACGGTGACCGCCGCCGGCGTGCTGCAAAGCGGCGCCGAGGTCGCCTATCAGGTGGCTAGCGTGCCGCAAAACGCCAGTGGTACCCGCATGGAAATCTATGGCCGCAAGGGCACGCTGGTGCTGACCTCCAACTCGGTCAATATCGGCCCCAGCACCTTGCACATGGCGGTCGGAGAGGCGGCGATGGCCGAGGTGACCCCGCCGGACAGCTATCGTCTGATCCCCGCCGACATGGCCGCCGGACCAGGCCGCAATGTCGGCCAGGCCTATGCCCGCTTCGCCGAAACCCTGCGGAACGGGAGCGGGCCGGCGCCGGACTTCGCCGACGCGATCCAGCGTCATGCCCTGATCGACGCGATGGAGCGCTCGCACCGGGAAGGCAAGGTCATCAAACTCTCCTGAGGCCAAGCGGCCCGGTAAGATCGATCAGGAAAGAGAAAGCGTCATGCAAGCGGATTACGTGATCGTCGGGGCCGGGTCCGCCGGCTGTGTGCTGGCCAATCGGCTGACCGAGGACCGGAACACAAAGGTGATCCTGCTCGAGGCCGGCGGCAAGGACTGGAACCCCTTGATCCATATCCCCGCCGGTTACATCAAGCTGCTGGATCATCCGACGATTACCTGGGGCTACACGGCGGACAAGGATTCGGGCCTGAATGGCCGCGAGATTCTTTATCCGCGCGGCCGTGTGCTCGGCGGGTCAAGTTCGATCAACGGCCTGATCTATATCCGCTCGCAACCCGAGGATTACGATCACTGGTCACAGCTCGGCAACCGCGGCTGGGGCGCCAGGGATGTCTTTCCGTATTTCCGCAAGGCCGAGAATTGGGAAGGCCCGGAAGACGAGGTCCACGCCAAGGGCGGACCGCTCTCCACCTCGTTGACCCGCGATCAGCCGGAATTGTGCAAGGCGGCGATCGAGGCAGCGGGGGAAATGGGCTGGGAGTATCGCGAGGATCTGAACGATCTGCCCCAAGGCCTGGGCGACCATGTCGGCTGGGTTCAGCAGACGAGGGGCGGCCGGTTCCGCGCCAGCGCCGCGCGCACCTATCTCGGCCCGGCGATGAAGCGGCCCAATCTCCAGGTCGTCACCGGCGCGATGGTGCATCGCCTGATCCTGGAGGGCAAAAAGGCGGTCGGCGTCGAATTCTCGCGCGGCGGGGCGCTCGAGCGGGCCGACGCGGCGGGAGAGGTCATCGTCTCCGCCGGGGCCATCGGCTCTCCGCAGATCCTGCAGTTGTCCGGCATCGGCGGGCCCGAGCATCTGGGCGGCATCGGGGTTGAGGTCAATCACGCGCTACCGGGCGTCGGCCAGAACTTTCAGGATCACTTCATCGTTCGCGTGCAGGCTTATGTGAAGGGTATCGAAACCCTGAACGAACGCTCCCGAGGTATTCGCTTCGCCGGCGAGTTGATGAAATACGCCTTCCAGGGCCGGGGCATGTTGACCTATGCGGCATCCTTGGTCGCCGCCTCGGTGAAGGCGCTGCCGGAATCCGCGACGCCGGACGTGCAGGCGCTGTTTTCGTCGGGAAGTTTTGGGCCTGGACCGAAGCGCGAGCTCGACACCAGGCCCGGGATGACCGCCGGCGTATGGCAGATGCGCCCGGAAAGCCGCGGCCATGTCCTGGCGCGCTCCGCCGACCCGCGCGATCAACCCGTGATCAACCCCAATTATCTCGCCGAGGAACGCGACCAGCGTACAATCATCGCCGGCATCAGGATGGCGCGGGACTGGTTCAACGCCCCGGCGCTGAAGCCTTATGTGGAGGCCGAGAACGCGCCCGGCGCGGATCTCCAGGATGATGACGAGCTTCTGGATCACGCCCGCCAGTTCGGCAACACCGTGTTCCACGCGACCTGTTCCTGCCGCATGGGTCCCGACGCGATGTCGGTGGTCGACGACCGATTGCGCGTCCATGGGATGCAAGGCCTCAGGGTCATCGATGCCTCGGTCATGCCGGCGGTAACCTCGACCAACACCAACGCGCCGACCATCATGATCGCCGAAAAAGGCGCGGAGATGCTGAAGGAAGACGCCAAGGTCGGGTGAATTGGCGGCCCGGGGGGCTCCTTTCAGAGATACGGGTCGTAAAGCCCCGCGCCCTTTTTCATGAGGGCTCCGCCGAGCACCGCGCGGTGGATCTCCGAGGTGCCGTCGAAGATCCGATAGATCCGCGCGTCGCGGTAATAGCGCTCGATCGGGTGCTCCTTGGAGAAGCCGGCCCCGCCGAAGACCTGCACCGCCCGGTCGACGACCCGGCCCAGGGTCTCGGCGGCGTGGACCTTGACCATGGAGATAAGCTCGCGGCCATCACCGGTGCGGTCGATCTCGGCGGCCGCTTGCCAGAGCAGCAGACGGGCGGCGTTGATCTCGATGGCGCTGTCGGCGAGCATTTGCTGGACCAGTTGAAAATCACCGATCGGCTGGCCGAACTGCTCTCGGGTCCGGGCATGCTCGACCATCAGGTCCAATACCTTGGAGGCCTTGCCGACCGCCCGCGCGCCGACCTGGCCGAGGCGCACCCGGCCCAGGGTCTCCAGAACCTGACGCATGCCGCGGCCTTCCTCGCCCAGGAGATTTTCCGGGCCGAGGCGAATATCGTCGAAGAACATCTCGATATGGCTGGTGCCGCGCAGTCCCATCATCGCCTGATCGCGGCCCACCGAGAAGCCAGCGCTGTCCTTGTCGACCAGGAACAGCGAGATGCCGCGCGATCCGGCCTCGGGATCGGTCACGGCGGAGACCACGAAGAAGTCCGAGAACAGCCCGTCGCTGATGTAATGCTTATGCCCGGAAAGCCGCCAGCCATCGCCGTCGCGGATCGCCCGGGTCTTGATCCCCGCCGCGTCCGAGCCGGCGCCGGGCTCGGTGATCGCGATCGAGCAGGTCCGCTCGCCCCGTACCGCCGGCAGCAGCCAACGCTCGGCCTGGGAGGGGGTGCAACGCAACAGCACCTCATAGACATTGCCGAAGGCGCGGCGGATCAGAATGTCGGAGGTGCGCCCGTACTGTTCCTCCAGCAGCATGGTGTCGAAGGCGTTGAGACCGCCGCCGCCGAATTCGATCGGGATATTGGTGGCGTAGAGGCCAAGGGCACGGGATTTCTCGAAGATGTCGCGCGCGGTCTTCGCCGCCAGCACGCCGTCGCGCTCAACCTGATCCTCGAGCGGCGCCAAATGGGTGTGGATAAACCGCCGCACGGTGGCGATGAGCAGGCGTTGCTCGTCGGTGAGGTCAAAATTCACGATTTCGCCCCGTCACCGGTTTCGCCGTCCTCATCGCGAGCCCCCCGCGTGCGCGAGGGCGCCGAGACATCCTTGGCCGCGCCACCTAGATATGGCGAACCAGATCCAGGCTTTGCTCCGCCGCGCCGGTCTCCACCTTGCGGACGGCCTCGACAAGGGCGGCGTTGGCGGGGGCGTCGATGCCGATTTCCTTACCCTTGGCGGCCACGAAGCCGTTGATCGCCAGGATCTCGGTGCGCCGCTGCTTGGCGATGTCCTGCGCCATCGAGGGGCGGGAATCGTCGGAGCGACCGACGGAGCTTGCCTGCATGTCGGCTTCCATCTTGGCGATCATCGCGGCGTCGCCCTCGAGCCCGGCGACCCAATCCGCGGGCGCGAACTTGTTGATGGTCTCCAACTCATAGCCCAGGGCCTGGCCGATCTTGACCGACTCGCCGGCCAGCCGGATC
This sequence comes from Alphaproteobacteria bacterium, assembly GCA_016780745.1. GTDB lineage: Bacteria > Pseudomonadota > Alphaproteobacteria > Thalassobaculales > Thalassobaculaceae > JADHLJ01. Next base: position 9,567 of record JADHLJ010000027.1, read on the forward strand.
GACAGCCGCCGGGTGATCTCTTCGTTATCGCAGGCATTGGCGCCGTAGCCGGTGGCCGCGCAGACGCCGTTGCGCATGGCGTTGGCGGTAAGCTTGGACCAGCGCTCGCCCCAGAGATTGGTGGTTGCCTTGGCGCTATCGACGCTGGAGAGCAGGCGGACGATCTCGAGGATGCGCGGCGAGACCCGGCCATGCACCTCGCCGGCGCGGAAAACCGTGTGCTTGTTGCCGCCCAAGGGCACGCCGCGGCGCACCTCCGCCGGTCCGGTCAGCTCCACCGCGATTTTCGCGGCGATGCAGCCGGTGGTCCGACCCCAGCCGACGATATCGGCGATGGTCTCCTCGTTGATGCAGTTCTGCAGCGAGGCACAGAACCCGGTGGGCGCCAGATAATCCTTGATCAGGGTCGTCGCCCAGGCGGTGTCGTAGGATTTCATGCAGATGAAGGCGATATCGATCGGCTTCTCGCGGGATAGCGACTGCACCTCGGTCAGGCTGATCGCCCGGGCCTGGGCGGTGAAGCATTCCGGCTCGGTCAAGCCCGACAGGGTGATGCCCTTCTCGTTGATCGCCTTGACGTGCTCCGGCCAGGGATCGATGAAAGTGACGTCCTCGCCATCCCGCGCCATATAGCCGCCGACATAAGCCCCGACGGCTCCGGCGCCGACGATCGCGATCCGATTTCCCATGGTCTTTCCCCGCGTGAATAGTCTTGATTGAAGGCCAGAGCCCCGCCGTTCGGTCGGGCCCGGTTAACTCGGATGATCGCCGCCGCCGACGGTAAGCCGGTGCATCACCCGGCGCTCTCCGTGATAGTCGTTCAATGCCCGGTGCTGGGTGCAACGGTTGTCCCAGAGACACAAGGTTCCCTTGCGATAACGCACCCGACAGGTGAAGTCCGGCTGTGCCGCGTGCTCGCGCAGATAGTCGAGCATCGGCTTGCTTTCCTCCTCGGTCATGTCCTCGAACCGGGTCAGATGCCCGGCGCTGACATAGAGCGCCTTGCGCTGGGTCTCGGGATGGGTGCGCACGATCGGATGCATCGCCGCCTGCTCGGCCCGGTCGAGATTGTCGACATCGAAGCGGGTCATGTTCATGACCGCCGCCCGGCCGCCGGAGCCCTTCAGCGCCGCCGAATACTCGGCCTGCATGCCGCCCAGCAGATCCTTCATGCCGTCGGACAGGGTGTCATAGGCGTTGTAGAGGTTGGTCAGCATGGTATCGCCGCCCTTGGACGGCATCTCCAGCGCGTAGAGCATGGTGCCGACCGGTGGTTGGTCCGAAAAGGACATGTCGGAATGCCAGCGCCCACCGAAATTCCGCTGCTCGTCCGGCTCCTTGCGGATCTCGAAGATTTCCGGGTGATCGTCCAGCCCCTTGACGAAGGGATAGATCTCCAGGGGACCAAACCGTTGGGCGAAGGCCTTGCACTGTTCCGGCGTCAGGTTCTGGTCGTGGAAGATGATCACCAGATTCTCGAGAAACGCCTGGTGGATCTCGTCGAAGGTCTTGTTGTCCAGGGGCTGGGAGAGGTCCACGCCCTCGATCTCGACACCCATGGCGCCGGCGATCGGGTTCAGGGTGATTTTCTCGTAACTCATCCTTGGGGCATCCCGCATGGCTGATTTTCAGCCGTCAGGGTCGGTCATCCCGGCGCGATTTGCAATCTTCGCCCCGGTCACAGGTGTGATGATCGGGCGTCAAGAGCGCGGAGGTGAAAGGATTACTTCGGCGCGACGACGATCGAGAACGGTCCGGTTCCGGCGCAGCAATGGACCACTTCCACCGTGTAGTCGCCGGCCTGCAATGTCGCCTGGAGGTTGAAGTTATACCCCTCGCCGCCGTCATCATCGCGGGCCAGCACCACGCCGTCCGGTCCCTTCAACACGCCGACCAGATCGCTTGGCCCGGTGGAGCGGATCGAATAGGCCCCGACTGATGGCACCGAGAGCGTGTAGCGCCGCGCCGCGCCACTGGCGGCGATAACGTCGGGCACCGCCACCGGGCTCGCGGGATCGAGGCGTGCCGGTCCAGCGTTTTGCGCCGGCGCCTGCGCCGTCGGCGTCGCGATTCCGCGGGACGGGCCGCCACGCCCGTCCGGGGTCGCCACCTCGATCATCTCGCGCGCCGAAAACCGCTGCCCCGGCGCGAACACCAACACGGCTTGCGGGCTTGCCGCTTCTCCGGATCGCTTGCCGATGGTCGTCGCGAGATCGCCCGCCGGTGTCGGCGCGGCGTGAACCTCCAGGCCCGGCGTTCCGACCGCGTGCCAGGCATCCTCGATCACCAGCGATCGGGTGGCGCCGGCGGGTAGCAGAAGGGTTTTTCCGGGCTCCGCGAGAACCGCGGTTACCGCGTCGATGGCGCGCGCCAATCCAACACCGGCATCGCGCGCGACCGCCCGGCGCAAACCCTGGGGCAGCGCGCGGCTGGAGCGCGTCAGAAGCCGCAGAAACGCGGCCTGTCCCCGCGCCATGGTTGGGTGCCAGGCCCCGGCGCCGCCGTCCAGGCCGACAAAGACCCGCGCGCCGTCGCGGCGAAACAGATACCGCTTGTCGCCCGCCTCTCCGCCGATCTGACGATAGAGATCGTAGACCCCGAGCGCCGCCTCGACCCAGGCCCGGTCTCCCGCGCCATAGGCCGCGCCGTCGACGCCGCCGGCCAGATCCCGGACCGGGTCATAGAACATCAGCGTGCCGAGAACCGGCGCGTTGGTTGTATCGCCGGCCTCGCGCGCCAGGGCCTCGGCCGACGCCGCCAGTTTCGCGACGATTTCGACCACTTCGGGTTCAACCACCTCGGGCGCCGGGGCGGCTAAAGCGGGTTTGGCCCACCAGGCAAGGCCGATCGCCAAACAGATCGCCGACAGGACCCGGAGCGAAACCCGGGCCCGTGGCGATCCCAAACGGCGAGGGCGCGGCGGCATGCCTTGGTCAGGCGCGATGCGGCTCGAGGATCTGACGGATCGCCAGGCCGTCGGCCAGCCGGTCAAAGCCCTCGTTGACGTCATCGAAGCCGATGCTGCGATTGATCAATTGGTCAACCGGCAGGCGGCCCTGGCGATACAGCTCGATATAGCGCGGGATGTCGCGCACCGGCACGCAGCTGCCCATATAGCTGCCGCGGATCGCCTTTTCCGAGTTCACGATATCGCCCGGGTTGAACGAGAACAGCTTGGCGTTGGCGCCGGTATTCGGCACCAGGCCGACCACGATCACCTCGCCGCCGGCGCGTAGCGACTTGTAGCAGGTCTCGGTCGCCGCGATGGTGCCGGAGAATTCGAAGGCGTAGTCGACGCCACCATTGGAGATGTCGAGGATTTGCTCGACATGGTCGGCGTCGCGGGCGTTGATCGTGTGGGTCGCGCCCAACTGACGCGCCAGGCCGAGCCGGTCATCGCTGATATCGACGGCGATGATCTTTTCGGCGCCGGCCACCTTGGCGCCCATCAGACCGTTCAGCCCGACCCCGCCGAGCCCGACACAGGCGACAGTATCACCCGCCCGGATGCGCGCCGTGTTCAATACCGCGCCGACCCCGGTCATCACCGCGCAGCCGAAGATCGCCGCGTCGGCCAGCGGCAGGTCCTTGTCGACCTTGACCGCCGTGCCCCGGTCGATCACCGCGTATTCGGCGAAGCAGGAGACGCCGGATTGATGCGCGATCTCGACACCTTTGGAATCCCGAAGTCGGCTGCCGCCGGCCATCAGGTGGCCCTTGCCGCGCGCCGCGCCGTGGGTGGTGCAGAGCTGGGGACGTCCGCCGAGGCAATTGCCGCAGAGCCCGCAAGAGGCCGAGAACTGGAAGACGATGGGATCGCCGACCTTGATGTCGCGCACGCCGCGGCCAACCTCGACCACCTCGCCGGAGCCCTCATGGCCCAGAACCAGCGGCATCGGCCGCGCCCGGTTGCCGTTGATCACCGAGAGATCGGAATGACAAAGCCCGCCGCCGGCGATCTTGATCAGCAGCTCGCCGTCTTGTGGCGGATCAAGCTCGACCTCCTCGATGCGCACGGGCTCGGAAGTGGCGTAGGGGCGCTTGGCGCCGGTTTCGCGCAGGACGGCTGCTTTCATCTTCATCGGTGCTCTCCTGTCCGGTTGGACGCTTTGGAATTCGTTCTCACCAGATATGGGATGATCCGGGCGTGACTCGTCAAGCCATCGGCGCGCCGGCTTGCGGGGAAAATCCGCTGGGAGCATCCTTTGCCGCAAACATCAGGAGGATGATCGCCATGAAAAGCTGGACCCACGCGGATCTTCCCAAGCCGACCCGCGACCGCGATCGGGTGCGCGCCGACATCGATGCCTGGGGCTACGGCCTGCTTGAAGGCGCCTTGGAGGAACCGTTGTTCTCGCGCGCGCGAGATCGCCTCAACGAGCAGGCCGCCGCCGAGCTGCAACAAGGCATGGCCTTCGAGGATGGCGGGCCGACCCAGCAATGGGGACAGTTCCGCGACGAGAACGGCAAGATCCGGCCCGAGGCCTTCACCGCCGCCAATGGCGGGATCAACCAGCGGGTCTGGCTGTTGCCGAACAAGGGGGCTGTGTTCCTCGACGTGCTCGAGCTCGAGCATCTGAATGAGCTGGTCGGCTATGTCCTGGGCGAGGAGTTTCAGCTCTCGTCCTTCTCGGCCAACACGGCGAAACCCGGGGGGATCAAGATGAACCTGCATACCGATCAATGGTGGGCGCCGGAGCCGACCCGGCCCGGGCGTCGCAACCTGCCGGTCGGCTCGATGAGCCGCACCCGTTTCGATGTCGACCCAGAGCGCGACGACACCACCGACATGATCGCGCCGGCGGCGGTCTCCAATGTCCTGATCATGATGGATGCCTTCAGCGACGCCAATGGCGGCACCCGGATCGTCCCGGGCAGCCATCTGGCGGGTCGTCATCCGGACCCGGAGCGCGACGGGCAAGTCGAGACAGTCGCCGCCGAGGGGCCGGCGGGTACCGCGATCATCACCGATGGCCGGGTCTGGCACGGCACCGGCGACAATCACTCGAACGGTAGCCGCACGGCGATGATCCTGACCTATTGCGGCCCGCAATATCGCCCCCAGGTGAACTATACCGTCGCCATGGACCGCGAGATCCTGGCCAATGCATCGGATCGTCTGAAGACTCTGTTCGGCCTTAAGGTCTGGTGGGCCTATGGTCGGACCGGCGATCCCAATGTCGAGTTCATCGACCCGACCCAGACCGCGATGGGCGAATTGCGCCCCAACTGAAATCACGTGGCAAGGCCGCGACAGGGAGACAGATCATGAGCAAGGCGCTCGAGGGTATCCGCATCATCGACATGACCCACAACCAGGCCGGTCCCGCCTGCACCCAGATGCTCGCCTGGTTGGGCGCCGACGTGATCAAGCTGGAGGAGCCCGGCAAGGGCGACGTGGCGCGCACCAACATGAAGGACAAGCCGGACAGCGACAGCCTGTTCTTTCTGATCCTGAACGCCAACAAGCAGAGCCTGACCCTTAATCTGAAGACCGACGAGGGCAAGGCGCTCTTCAAGGAGGTGATCGCGTCCGCCGACGTGCTGGTCGAGAATTTCGGCCCCGGCGCGCTGGACCGGCTCGGCCTCGGCTATGACGTGCTCTCCAAGGTCAACGAGCGGCTGATCTACGCCACCATCAAGGGCTTCGGAACCTACGGGCCTTATAGCGGTTTCAAGAGTTTCGAGCCGATCGCCCAGGCCATGGGCGGCGCCATGTGCGCCACCGGCTTTCCCGAGAACCCGCCGACTTTCGTATGGCCGGCGATCGGTGATTCCGGCACCGGCATGCATATGGCGATCGGCATCCTCGCGGCCCTGCAACAGCGTCACGCCACCGGCAAGGGCCAAGAGGTCGAGGTCTCGATGCAGGATAGCGTGGTCAACCTCATGCGTATCAGCCTGCGCGACCACCAGCGGCTCGGCGGGGTGCAGCCACGCACCGGCAATCAGCTCGGCAAGAACGTGCCGGGCTCGACTTACCCATGCGCGCCGGGCGGGCCGAACGACTACATCTTCATCTTCGCCCAGCAGCAGATGTGGAAAGCCTTTTGCGGCGCGATAGAGCGGCCCGACATTATCGACGACCCGCGCTACGCCACCACCGAGGCGCGTTGGGAAAACCGCGAGACCCTGAACCCGATCATCGAGGGTTGGACCCGCCAGAAGACCAAGCACGAGGCGATGAAGATTCTCGGCGACGCCGGCGTGCCCTGTGGCGCCTGCCAGGATACCGGCGAGATCTTCGAGGACCCGCACTTGAAGGAGCGGGAGATGGTCATGGATCTCGACTATCCGCCGCGCGGCACCTACCAGATGGTCGGCTGTCCGGTGAAGCTCTCGGCCTCGCCGGCGGATATCCAGCGCCCACCGATGCTCGGCGAACATACCGACAGCTTGCTCGGCGAGATTTGCGGCACCGATCCCCAGGAGCTCGCGCGCCTGCATGATGAAGGGGTGATCTGAGCGGCGGTCACGTCCGCGTATCGCGACCACACATCCAAAGCCACGGGGCCGCGGTCGTGTGCTCCAGCATGATCAAATGGCGGTCCAGGGGAGCGAGGGAGCGAAATTCCGGAACCTCCTCCGGCTGAATTTCCGATTGCCGGATGACGGTGATGTCGTGGGTGTCCTCAAAATGGCGCGCCACGGCCACCCCCGTGAACGCGCCGGATGGAAAATGCGTTTCAACCAGGAGATCCGATCGGGCAAGGCGATCAGGCGGCGCGGCGAGAAGTAGCGCCTCTTCCGCGCCCTCGATATCAATCCAGAACAGTGCCCCGGCATCGGCATGCGCCAGCAACGCTTCCGGCAAGCACTCTCCCAAAACCGTCACGCGGTCCTCAACCCCGTTCAGCGTGGCGGTCCGCGTCGTCGCGGTTTGGGCATTGGCGTCTATGTCGTATGCCGTCACGGCTCTGCCGGGCACGCGCCGGGCAAATCCCACGGCGTAGTAGCCCTCCGCCGAGCCGATGTTCACCACGCGTTCCCAATGATCCGTGGCGGATACCACCGCGCGCAATTCATGCTCGTAAACGCCAAGGAGTTTCGCGACCGAAAGCTCTCCGATCCGATGATCCGGCGCGAGTTTCAAGCCTTCGAACGGGCCGCGCGGAACCTGTCCGCTTTGGTCTAGATTGAGTCTGGCGAGCGCCATGCGCCGGCGCCCGGACACGCCAATGGAAAACATCGGCAAGATCGCCTCTGGCGGCACCTCGACCCCCAGCAACGCTTCCATCCGCCGAATTTCTCCACGAAAGAGCGCGCGGCCAAACGCTTGCGATGGGGCTTCGAGGGACGCGAGGTAATCAAGGTCGCGATCGGATATCGGCATTCATCGACTGCAAGGTAAGATGGCGATGAGCTAAGCTATCATCCGCGCGCAAGCTCGGCCAATAACCACCTCTCTCGCAACAGCCCGGGAAGTATCGAATGCCAAACGTCACCGAGATCGAGATCACCGACCGGATCGCGGTCTTGCGCCTGAACCGGCCCGACAATCTGAACGCGCTCACCATCGAGCTGGCGCGCGGTATCGCCGATGGGCTGATTTCGCTCGATTCCGACGGCGCGGTGGACGGTATCGTGCTCACCGGCGCGGGTGATCGTTCCTTCTGCGCCGGGGTCGATCTCGCCGAGGCGCATGGCGTCCAGGTTCATGAGATCGAAAGCTGGTTCGGCGCGGTCTGCAATATCTACAAACAGATCCTGCTGACCGAAAAGCCGGTGATCGCGGCGTTGAACGGGGTCGCGGCGGGAGGCGGCTTTCAGATGGCCCTGGTCTCGGACCAGCGCGTCGCCCATCCCGGCACCCGCATGGGCCAGCCCGAGATCAACGCCGGCATCCCCTCGATCATGGGCTCCTATTGGATGAGCCTGCATCTCGGTTGGTCGCGCAACCAGGACCTCTCGATGACCGGCCGCCTCCTCGGCGCCGAGGAGGCACGGGAGTGGGGCCTGATCAATCATTTGGTGGAGCGCGAGGATCTGCTCCCCAAGGCCCGCGAGATCGCCCGAAGCTTCGCCGACAAGCCCTCGGTCGCCTGGGCCCGCACCAAGGCCCGGTTCCGCGAGATCGCGCTGTCGGGCTTCGACGAGGCCTTCCGCGCCGGCGTCCTCGGCCAACAGGAAGCCTACGCCAAGGGCCAACCCCAGGAAGTGATGGCGGCGTTTCTGAAGAAGAAGGGTTGAGGTAAAACGCTAACGAACGAGGCTCGAGATGAGTCGCCGCGCGCGAAGGGATGTTCGGTAAGAATCCCATCGTCGTCCTCGAGAAAGCGAGGACCCCTTTCCCGGTTGATAAAGGTGACTATGCCAGCCGGCTGTTAGAGGTCCCCGCATTCGCGAGGACGACGGGGCGGGGCGGCGATCGGGAGCCAACAAAATCTCTGGACCGTGCTAATCTGTGCATTAAAGACTTGATCGCCGTTACAACGAGGGCCCCGCCATGAAATTCGGCATCTTTTACGAATTGCAACTGCCGCGCCCCTGGACCGATGAGAGCGAGCGGACCTTGCTGGACAACGCGCTCTCCTAGATCGAGTTGGCGGACAGGCTCGGCTATGACTATGCCTGGGCGGTGGAGCATCATTTCCTCGAGGAATACTCACACTGCGCGGCGCCCGAGGTGTTTCTCGGCGCGGCCAGCCAGCGGACCAAGGATATCCGGCTCGGCCATGGGGTGATCCAGACCACCACCAACCAGCCGCACCGAGTGGCCGAGAAGGTCGCGACCTTGGACCTGCTGTCGGGCGGTCGGGTCGAGCTCGGCATGGGCGAGGGCGCCGGGCCGGCGGAGCTGCATCCCTTCGGCGTCCAGGTCCGCAGCAAGCGCGACCGATGGGAGGAGGCGGTCAAGGCGATCATCCCGATGTTCACCAAGACCGATTGGGAGTTCCACGGCGAGTTCCACGACTTCCCGGCCCGCAACGTGGTCCCGAAACCCTATCAGAAGCCGCACCCGCCGCTCTGGGTCGCTTGCTCGAATATCCAGACCATCGCCAATGCCGGCGAATGGGGCATGGGCGCGCTCGGCTTCACCTTCGTCAGTCCCGAGGCGGCGCGGGCCTGGGTGCATCGCTATTACAACGCGCTGTTGAACCAGCCGAACCGGCTTTGCGAGTACCCGGAGAACCCGAACATCGCCATGGTCAACGGCTTCATGTGCGCCGAGACCGACGAGGAGGCGCGCGAGAAGGCCTCGGGCTGGACCTTCTTCGTCTTCGCGCTCGGCTATTACGGCCGCAAGGGGATCGAGGCCCCGGGCACGGGCGATCTCTGGGCCGCCTATCAGGATTGGCGCGGGAGTGAGCAGGAGGCCAAGGCGCTGGAAAGCGGCCTGATCGGCTCGCCCGAGACCATCCGCGAGCGTCTGCGCATGTTCGAGGCGGCGCATGTCGATCAGATCATCCTGCTGAACCAGGCCGGCAAGACCAGTCACCAGGACATTTGCGACAGCCTGGAACTCTTCGCCAAGGAAGTGATGCCGGAATTCCACGAGCGCCAACCCGAGCAAGACGCCTGGAAGGCTGATGTGATGAACCGCCGCCTGATGCTCGAGGATATCGACACCGAGGGCTACAACATCTTCAGCCACCAGAACAAAGACATCGTGCGGCTCAGCCCGGATGAACTGAAGGCAATGATGGCGGCCAAGGAAGCCGCTGGCAATGGTGGCGACAAGGCCGAGGCGGCGGGGGATTGACGGCGGCGCGGAACCACTGAAGGTGGAGGCCGAGCTCCTCCAGCCAACCACACCGGACAACCAAATCACTCCAATCTCGTCGTACCGGCGGCTACCGTTGAGAAATCGAGGGTCTAGCGTGGGATGAAGAAAACAGCGACGAGGCCATCCTCAAAAAAAACGGCGG
>JADHLJ010000028.1 GCA_016780745.1 Alphaproteobacteria bacterium
CATCGGCGCGGAAATAGAGCGGGATCGCCGGGAGATCCTCGGCGTAGATCTGTTGCAAGCGCTTCCACAACGCCCCACGTTTCTCGCGGTCGAGTTCGATCTCGATGGCGTCAATCAACTTGTCCATCTCGGGGTTTTTATAGCCGGTATAGTTCTGCCCCGCCCAATTGTTCGCCTCGGTCGGTATTGATTCCGAATGCAGGGTCGTGCGCGGCAGATTCTCCGGCGCCGAGAGCCAGGCGAACATGGCGAGCCCGGTGAACTTGCGCTTGCTGATGGTCTCGCCGAACAGCACCCGGGCCGGTTGATTGCGAATCTTGACCTCGATCCCGACGGCTTTCCAATAGTTCTGCAGGACCTGCTCGACCAACTCGCGGACCCGGTTGCCGGCGGTGGTCATGATCTCCAGTGACAGCCGCTCGCCGCGTTCGTTTTGCCGGGTCCCGCCGCTCGACACCGACCAGCCCGCCGCCTCGAGAAGCGCGCGCGCCTTGTCCGGATCATACGGGTATTTCGCCACTTCGTCGGTATGGGTCCAGTCCAGCGGGTGGGTGCCCTTATGGGCGACCGGCTGTTTGCCGGCGAAGAGCTGAGCACTGATCGCGCCCCGATCGATGGCGTGGATCAAGGCCCGGCGGACCCGCACATCGGCGAGGATCGGATTATCCAGCATCACGTCGAGATGCTCGTAGATCAGGCCGGGTTTGTAGAAGACCTCGTAATCGTCGCCATGACGTTTCTCGAAAGCCAGCGCCTGGTCGAGCGACAGGCCCGCCTCACCGGCGATGTAGTCGATGGAGCCGGACAACAGGTTTGCCTCGAGCGCCGCCGTCTTCTCGATTGTCCGAACCTGGATTTCCGCGAAGGCCGGAACCTTGCCCCGCCAGGCATCGTTACGCCGCAAGACGATATGCGAGCCCGCGACCACCTCGGTAATCCGATACGGCCCGTTATAGAGACCCGGATTGGTCGGGTCGGTCTCGTACAAGGTGCGGTGGCGATATTCCTTGGGATCGGCGAAGGCGGGCGCTTCCAGATGCGCCGGCAGAATGTCGAAACCGCTCATCGCGTAATAGCGATAGTCGAGCTTGCGGTTGACCACGGTAAAAGTCTTGTCGTTCTCGACCTCGATATCGAGGATGTCGCGAAACGCCCGGAAGTTGGACACGCCGGTATCCGGGTGCTTGCCGACCTCCCAGGTGAAGACGATGTCCTTGGTGGTCACCGGAACCCCGTCGCCCCAGAACGCGTCGTCGCGCAGGGTGTAGCGGGTACGAACGCCGGTCTCGCCGGTCGGCTTGCCGTCCTCGCCGACGACCTCGAATTTCTCCGCCCGACCGCTTTCGAAGGTCGCCAGCTCGGTGCAGAGCTGGCACATCGCCTCCCAATCATGGCCGATGATCGATACCTGCCGCCGCGCCATCGCCAGCACGTAGGACTTCACCAGCATCGAATCGATGATCGGGTTCAGGGTCGAGGGAAACTGCGTCACGCCGATGGTCAACGTGTCGCGCGCCTGGGCTTGCGCGGCGCCAATACCCATCAGGACGCTCAGGGCGAGGAACGCCGCCGCGAGACGTTTCCCCGCCCTAGACGACATCGCCCTAGCGCTTCAGGTTTTCGATGAGCACGGCCATGCCCTGGCCGGCGCCCATGCACATGCTGATCACCGCGTAACGCTGGTTGGTATCGATCAGATGATGCATCGCGGTCAGGGTCATGCGAATGCCGGTCGCTCCCGGGGGATGGCCGATGGAGATGCCGCCGCCATAACTGTTGGTCACGTCACGGCCAACGCCCAGCTCTTTTTCGGCGTGGAGATTGACCACGGCGAAGGCTTCGTTGATCTCGTAATAGTCAATGTCAGAGGCCTTCAGGCCACGCTTTTCCCACAAGGCCTGGATCGCCGGGACCGGCCCGCAGCCCATGATCCGGGGCGGCACGCCGACGATCGTCCAATCCACCAAACGGGCCAGCGGCTCGGCGCCCTTGGCCTCGACGGCCTCGCGGTCGCCGACGACGACGAAAGCCGCGCCGTCGGTCACGCCGCTGGCGTTGCCGGGCGTCACCTTGCCGTCCTTGCGGAAGACCGGCCGCAGGGTGCCGAGCTTCTCGCGCGTCACGTCCGGGCGCGGGAATTCATCATGCTCCATCAAGCGCGTATTCCGGCGCCCCTCGGGCACCTCGATCGGCGCGATCTGTTTGGCCAGGAAGCCGGAGTCGATGGCCGCGCCCGCGCGCTGTTGGCTCATCACGCCCCAATCGTCCATGTCGTCGCGCTGGTATTGATAATCATCGGCGAGGTTCTCGGCGGTAACGCCCATCAAGCCGTGCCCGAAGGGATCGTTATAGGCCCATTCGACCGAGTCCTCGAAAACCTGTCCGCCCCGGGTGACGCCCCAGCGCATGCCCTGGTTGACATAGCCGCCGCGGGAAAAATTCTCGCCGCCGCCGGCCAGCGCGATCTTGCCATGTCCGGTCATGATCTGTTGCGCCGCGGTGATGATCGCCTGGGTCCCAGAGCCGCACGCGCGGTTGACCTGAAGCGCGCAGCTCTCCTCGGCCATGCCGATATTAAGGCCCGCGACGCGTCCGACATAGAACCCGTCCGGATCCACCGGGAGCACATTGCCCCAGACGATGTGATCGACATCGCCAGCCTCGATCCCCGCCGCCTCGACCGTCGCCTTGGCGGCATGGGTGGCCAGAGTGGACAAGGGAATGTCCTTCAACGACCGGCCAAAATCTCCGAACGGGGTGCGTTTGCCCGCCGCGATCACGATTTCCTGAGCCATGCTCAATCCTCCAAGGAATAAGTTTCGCCGAATTTGCCCCGCCCGGGCCGCGGGCGCAAGTGACTGGAGGAAGACCGGAAACTAACGGTTTGATGCCTGGGAAGCGACGCGGTGTCGTATTTGAGATCACTTGTGGCGAGCCCGAGAAAACCGATCCGCCGCGAACTGCCTAGATGAGAGATATGGACGGCGTCGTGACCGGACTATTTCATTTGGTGGACGGGTGGTCGATATGGTGGCTACGAAGGAACAGATCGTCTCGCTTCTGGCGGGCTTCTCCGTTGAGGTAACGCCGGCTTCGGCGGCCAAGGTCGAGGATTTTTCGGCCCATCTGGCACCAGGCACGACGGTGAACGTCACCTTCCTTCCAGGCTCCGATATCACGGAGACGATCGCCACCTGCGCCCGCCTGCGACGCGAGGGCTTCAACCCGGTCCCCCATATCGGAGCCCGAAGCCTGGAGAGCGCCGCGCATCTGGAACGTTATCTCGACGGTCTGGCGCGCGAGGCGCAAATCGACGAGGCGCTGGTGATCGGCGGCGGCGTCGACAAGCCCGTCGGCCCCTTCGCGACCTCGATGCAAGTGCTGACCACGGGCCTGCTTGAGCGTTACGGCATCAAATCCATTGGTGTCGCCGGCCATCCCGAGGGCTCTCCCGATATCCCGGACGCCGATATCCGTGTCGCGCTGGCCGAGAAGAACGCCTGGGCGCGCGACACCGACGCCGAAGTCTATATCGAAACCCAGTTCTGCTTCGAGGCCGACACCATCGTCGCTTGGGAGCGCCGGATCCGGGCCGAGGGCAATGCACTGCCGATCCATATCGGACTTCCGGGCCTGGCGACGCTCAAGACCTTGCTCAAATTCGCGCAAATGTCCGGCATTGGGCCGTCGATCCGGGTGCTGACCCGCCAGGCCCGCAACATCACCAAGCTGCTGATGGTCCAAGAGCCCGACCTGGTGGTCGCGGGTCTCGCCGAGGCGGTGGCGCGCGATCCGGAATCGCTGTTGCACAAGGTGCATTTCTATCCCTTTGGCGGCCTCGCCAAGACCGCCGCCTGGCTGAATGCCGCGGCGGCGGGCAACATCCAGCCGAAACCCAAGGGCGGGTTTTCGCTTCTTGAAACCAGCGCCGACACCCAACCCCTGCGCGCGGTCTCCTAAACCCGCATCCCCATCCGAGAGGCCACGTTCATGACGCATACCGTTGTCAGCTCCGCGACCAAGGAAATCATCATCGGCTTTGACCAGCCGTTCTGTGTCATTGGCGAGCGGATCAACCCGACCGGGCGCAAGCTGCTGGCCGCCGAGATGGCCCAGGGCGATTACAGCCGGGTCGAGTCCGACGCCCGGGCCCAGGTCGCCGCCGGCGCCACCATGCTGGACGTGAACGCCGGCATCCCGCTGGCCGACGAGCCGCGCATTCTGGCGGAATCAATCCAATTGGTTCAGTCGATCACCGATGTGCCCCTGTCCATCGACAGCTCGATCGTCGAGGCGCTGGAAGCGGGTCTCGCGGTCTATCAGGGCAAACCGTTGGTCAACTCGGTCACCGGCGAGGAGGAGCGTCTCGAGGTCGTCCTGCCGCTGGTCAAGAAATACGGCGCGGCTGTCGTCGCGATCTCCAATGACGAGACCGGTATTTCCGAGGACCCGGACGAACGGTTCGCCGTCGCCAAGAAAATCGTCGAACGGGCCCAGGATTTTGGCATCTCGCCGGCCGACGTGGTGGTCGATCCGCTGATCATGCCGGTGGGGGCGATCAATCTCGCCGGCGCCAGTGCGTTCCGGTTGATCCGCCGGCTACGCGAGGAGCTCGGGGTGAACACCACCTGCGGCGCCTCGAACATCTCCTTTGGGCTGCCGAACCGGCACGGTCTGAACGCCGCATTCCTGTCGATGGCGATGGGCGCGGGCATGACCTCGGCGATCATGAACCCCATGCATGACGAGGAAATGACGGCTATTTTCGGCGCCAACGTGATGATGGGCCACGACCCGGAATGCCGGCGCTGGATCAAGAAGTTCCGCGAGCCGGCCCCCGAGGGCGAGGCCTTGGGCGCGCGTGGTGGTCGGGAACGGCGGCGGCGGCGGGCCTGATCCATGCAAGGATCGACGGCGGGCTCCGTCACATCCTCGGACTTGTCCGGGGGCGACACCTCGGATGATTCCGGGGATGTCTTCGTTGTCTTCACCCCCACGGGTCGGCGAGGCAAGGTGCCGCGCGGCACCTCAGTGTTGGAGGCGGCGCGCAAGCTTGGGGTTGATCTTGATTCCGTCTGTGGCGGTCGGGCGATTTGCGGTCGTTGCCAGATCGGTTTCACTCCCGGGGAATTTCCCAAACATCAGATAACCGCTCGGGCCGAGAGCCTGTCCGAGGCCGGCAAGGCCGAGCTCCGATACGCCGACAAGCGAAAGATGAAGCCGGGCCGCCGTCTTGGCTGTAGCGCCGCGCTCCTGGCCGACGCGGTCATCGACGTGCCGCCGGAAAGCCAAGTCCATCGCCAGATCATCCGTAAACGCGCCGAGGCCCGCGACATTCAGGTCCGCCCGGTCACCCGCCTGCACTATGTCGAGGTGCGCGAGCCGGACATGCACGACCCATCGGGTGATTTCCGACGGTTGTGCCAGAGTCTGCGCGAGCAATGGCCGGATTGGGGCATCGCCGATGATGTCTCCAGCGATCTGCCGGTACTGCAACAATTGCAGAAGGCGCTGCGGGACGGCGACTGGAAAGTCACCGTGGCGCTGCGCGAAGGCGACCGGGTGATCGGCGTCTGGCCCGGCTTTCGCGACAGGATTTTCGGTCTGGCGGTGGATATCGGCTCGACCACCATGTCAGCGCATTTATGCGATCTGGCCACCGGCCAGGTGCTTTCCTCCGGCGGGACCATGAACCCGCAGATTCGCTTCGGCGAGGATCTGATGAGCCGGGTCTCCTATATCATGATGAATCCCGGCGGCGACGCCGACATGACCCGGGTGGTACGCGACGCGATCAACTATCTCGCGACCCAGACCGCGGCCGAGATCGGGGCCGGGCCCGACGAAATCGTCGACCTCGTCTTCGTCGGCAACCCCGTCATGCATCATCTGATGCTGGGCATCGACCCGATCGAGCTTGGCGGCGCGCCCTTCGCGCTAACCGTCGACACCGCGGTCGAGCTGTCGGCCAGCGAGCTTGATCTCTATCTCCATCCCAACGCGCGGGTCTACGCGCTGCCTTGCATCGCCGGCCATGTGGGCGCCGATACCGCCGCCGTCATTCTCTCCGAGAGCCCGCACCGCCAGGACGAGATGACCTTGCTGATCGATGTCGGCACCAATGCCGAGATCGTGCTGGGCAATCGCAACGGTCTCATCGCCTGTTCCAGCCCCACCGGCCCCGCCTTCGAGGGCGCGCAGATCTCGTCCGGACAGCGCGCCGCGCCAGGAGCCATCGAGAGAGTGCGGATCGATCCCGAGACCCTGGAGCCACGGTTTCAGATCATCGGCTCCGACCTTTGGTCGGATGACGAGAGTTTCGCCGACGCGGTAAAGCGCGATGGCATTTCCGGCATCTGCGGCTCCGGCATCATCGAGGTGCTGGCCGAGATGTTCCTCGCCGGCATCCTTACCGCCGACGGGATCATCGACGGGCGTCTGGCGGCGCGGACGGATCGAATATACGAGGATGGTCGCACCTTTTCGTACCGGCTGACCGAAGATGTCTCGGTCACCCAGAACGACGTGCGGGCGATCCAACTCGCCAAGGGCGCGCTCTACGCGGGCTTCCGCCTTCTTATGGACCATCTCGAGATCGATAGCGTTGACCGGGTGATCCTGGCCGGGGCCTTCGGCAGCCATATCGACCCGAAATACGCGATGATCCTTGGCATGGTCCCGGATTGCCCGCTGGACAAGGTGTGGTCGGTCGGCAACGCCGCCGGCACCGGAGCCCGGATCGCGCTACTCGACGGTGACGCGCGCCGCGAGATCGAACGCGTGGTGCGCGATGTGCGGAAAATCGAGACCGCCGTCGAACCGCGTTTCCAGGAGCATTTCGTCGGTGCGATGGCGATCCCGCACAAGACCGATCCCTATAGCCAGCTACGCGCCGCGATCACGATGCCGGCCCTAGACATCGGCGCATCGGACACCGGCGGCGGCGGCCGTCGTCGTCGGCGACGGGGCTAACGACTCGTCGTTCAGCGACGTTCCTTGAAAAAATCGCGCAGCAGCGCCGCGGCCTCGCGTTCCTCCAGACCGCCGACGATCTCGGGCTGGTGATTGCAGGTCGGCTGCCGGAACACCCGGGCGCCATGCTCCACACCGCCGCCTTTCGGGTCATAGGCGCCGAAAGTAAGCTTGGCGATCCGTGCCAGGGCGATCGCCTGGGCACACATGGCGCAAGGCTCCAGGGTAACCGTCAGGTCACACCCGGTCAGCCGCGCCTCCCCCAGCGCCGCCGCCGCCGCGCGGATGGCCAGGATCTCGGCATGCGCCGTGGGGTCGCAAAGCTCTTCCACCCGATTGCCAGCCCGCGCCAGGACCGCGCCAGTGCGAGCGTCCGTCACCACGGCACCCACCGGAACCTCGCCGCGCGCCGCCGCCGCCCGCGCCTCGGCGAGCGCCAGGGTCATGGGAGCGGATGTCGGGTCTTGTCGGTTGGAACGGGACACGGGTTCTGATGCTTTCGAGACGGGTCGATGCGTATTCACACTCCGGGAGATTAGCAGAAAGAACCACTTCGGCGCGCCGAAGAACGCGGGGCCGAGGAAATTCGCCAAACCCGGGGATGGCGCCGTCGCGTCGTTCGGCCCGTTTCGGGCAGTGACTACAGCCGCTTAAGATATCCCTTGTGTCGCACCCGGAACGATCGGCGGCGGAATCAGCCCTTTTGGGCCCTGATCTTACGCGGTATCCTGGATTACCTGGAAAAGACGGGATAAACCCGCTGAGGTCCATGATCAGGAGAAACCGCATCGCGCGGAATTTACGATCGGGCTTTTAACTCCGGGTCATTTTCCTGAATAATGGGGGGGAACCATGACGATCCGAGAGCCGTTCACCGATCTCGAAATCAAGAAAGCCGCGTCGGGATTCTACAAGGACTACAGCGTTCCCATCGCGCTGGTGAGCAAGTTCACCATGGCTTTGCTGGTCATCTGAGCGCTTTTCTGGCCGGCCAACGCCAATGGCGTTCTCGGGAGCGTGAATAGCCAACTTCTCAAGGGCTTCAACGGTTTCTATATCGTTATCGTCGGCCTGTTCGCGTTTTTCCTTCTGGTCCTCGCGGTTCTCCCGCAAACCGGGCGACGCCTGATGGGCCCGGAGGGAGAAAAGCCGGAATTCTCGAATTTCTCCTGGTTCTCCATGATGTTCGGCGCCGGTCTGGGTGTCGGGCTGATGGTCTTCGCGACCGCCGAACCGCTTGGTCTGTGGGGCTCAAACCCGGTAACGGTCGCCGGCGCTATCGCGGGAAATAGCGAAGCGGCGTTGGAAAGTGGCTTTCGCTATACGTTCCTGCACTACGGATTTCACGCCTGGGCGATCTATGTCGTGACCGGGCTGTCGCTGGCCTATTACGCCTATACGCGCAACATGCCCCTGACCATCCGGTCGGCGCTAACACCGCTTTTCGGTACTTACATGAACGGGATCCTTGGCCATATCGTCGACATTCTCGGCGTTGTCGCCACCATCCTGGGCGTCTCGGTGACGATCGGATTTGGTGTCAGCCAGTTCGTCGACGGCATCTATGCCATCACCAGCATGGACTGGCTGATGGATCTTGGCGGCGATGTGCCGAAGCCAAGCACTGTCGGGCTGGTGGTCGGACTGCTGATGATCATGGGATTGTCGATCGTCTCGGCGGTCTCCGGTGTTGGCCGCGGCGTTAAGTATCTCTCGAACCTCAACCTCGTGCTGTCGGTGATCCTGCTGGGCGTCTTTGTGTTCTTCGGCTCGTTCGTGTTCGCGATGACGACTTATGCCACGGCGATGGTCGACTACATCATGCACTTCATCCAGCTGTCCTTCGGCGCCTATGGTCCACAATCGCTGGAAGCCTATACCGCCGCGCTACCGGCGGCGGCCAAACCGTTGGCGGGTGATATCTATGCCGGCGCGACCAATGCCTGGGGTTCCTTCGCGGCGTTCCAGGGGAGCCTTAAGGGTGCCGCCGCGGCTCTGCCCGCCGATGTCCAGTCCGCTGCTTACGCGGCCGGTAATGAAGGCCGTCAGTTTGGTTGGCAGTCCGGTTGGACGACCTTCTACTGGGCCTGGTGGATCGCGTTCTCGCCGTTCGTGGGGCTGTTCCTGGCGCGAATCTCCCGGGGCCGCACGGTGCGCGAGTTCATCTTCGGATGCGTGATCGCGCCGGCACTGGTGTGCTTCGCGTGGATGACCATTCTGGGCGGCACCGCGATCGACTTGGAGCTGACCGGCGGCGCCGACGGCTCGATCCTGGCGGCTTCGAACACCGCCAAACTGTTCGTCACCCTCGGTCAGATGATCTCCGGCGGATTCCTGTCGGCGCTCACCATCATGTGCGTGGTCCTGATCATGACCTTCCTGGTGACCTCGGCGGATTCCGGCATCCTGGTGATGAACACCATCATGTCCGGCGGCGAGCAGGAAACCGGCAACAAGCATCGCATCGTCTGGGGTGTGATCCTGACGCTGGTCATCGGCACGCTGCTGATCGCCGGCAAGACCAATGGCAGCGCGGATCCAATGGAGGCGTTGAAGAGCGCCATGATCATCGGCGCGCTTCCCTTCACCATGGTGATGGGCCTGATGTGCATCGCGCTGGCCAAGGCGCTGTACAAAGACCAGCAACATGACAAGGAAATGGCCGACGCGTCCGACTAACGACGCCCGGCCCTTTGCTCGGCACCCGTTGGGCGGTTCGGCCCGACGGTCACGAACGATCCCGGTGTCGCAAGGCACCGGGATTTTTCTTTTGGGTGTTTCGCCCAACACTTGAGGGTGATGCCGTCCGACAAAATCTTTCCCATCGTCTTTGCATGAGCACATCGCTGTACGGGGAAACTCTCGCCATCGTCCTCGCGCGGGAGGGGACTTTTTAACCGTTGAAAAAGATACCAATTCTTGGCGCCTTTTCGGGGTCCCCGCCGGCGCGAGGACGACGTGAAGATGGGTCGGTTTCCTCGCGGAGTGGGCCCCGACATCCAAGCCCTCAACCGAGGACTGCCACCGGACCGCAAGGGGATCGCGGTTGTCGAGAACTGTACCGCCGTTCTTTGTTCCTCGATGAACGTCTCCTCCATGAACCAGGCGCAAGAGGCCTTGCGCAAGCGCACCCTGCTGCCGGGACCAGCGGCGGAGCAGCTTGGCGATGTGGTGCGCGATATCCACAAACAGATGGGCCTGGTGCTGCGCCCCGATGGCCACGGCATCGATCCGCAAGGGCGCATGGTGCAGAAGCTTGCCTTTGCCGACACCCACTGGATGAACAATTCCGGTCAATTCACCCCACAGATCCCCATGGACAAGGCGCAACAGGTGTTCTCGGCCCTGCATCGTCGCCCTCTCCCGGCGCTTCTGGAATGGCATACCGGGCCCATGCCCTTCGGCCACGGCCCAACCCACCCGTCACAACGCGTCGGCAATATGATCGGCGCCAATAGCGGTGGCCCGGGCAACCTGGCGCTCGCCATCCGGGTGAAACAGACCCTGCGCTGCCTCACGGGCCGGAACCGCCCGGTCGACCCACAACGCCTCCAGCGCCTCGGACTACGCCAAACCCACGACCTCGTGGTCGACCGCCTCCAAGACGTCGCGGCGGAAGAGATCGAAGCCGGCAACGCCGGCGCCAACGAGCTCGGCATCATCGGCGACATTCTCAAGGGACTGTTCGAGGGTCCGTCAAATATAATCAGGACGGCGAGCAATGGCCAGGGCGATGCTGGGAAACTGTTGTTCGTCAACCCAACGGGCGGCTCCATTAGAGGTCAAGATAAGAGAGGGTCGGGCCATTTCAGGGCGCCACGAAACAACCCCGTTGGATATCATGAAGGTACAGACTATGTGTCTCGACCAGGACAGAGCGTTAAAGCCGTAATATCCGGGAGAATCAAGAAATACGGTTGGCCCTACAGGGGTGATGGCGTAACAAGATTGATCGACGTCGAAAATGAACAAGGTTACGAGGTTCGCCATTTTTATGTCCAAATGAGCGGCCATCTTTCTGTCGGCAACAAGGTCGTGGCGGGCCAAGTAATTGGCACGGCGCAGGCTATAGGGCATAAGCCCGGGTTCGAAGGAATAACGGAACATGTTCATATCGAAATTATTAAAAATGGTCAGCTTGTCGATCCTGCTAGCCTCATCCGCTGAAGTATCAATCGCCCGCGGGGCTGATGCCGTGGCTTTGCCAGTGCCTGAGTTCTGCCGGTCCACCCCCTACGAAGGCGAGCACTCCATTATAAAAATGCACCGCTACGAATGTAATGGGGTCGAAGCTTTCAACAAAGGTCACTACCGCGCCGCATCAGTTTGGTTCACGGTGATAGGAGATTGGCACGCATTCGAATCGCCAAGCACGGGACGATTTACACTTCTAGCCTACGCATTGACTAAATTGGACGGTGAATCCACGCGAGCCCAGGCCGCGATTGATACCGCCTATGTAATCAAGATGGTCATGGCCGGTTACATTCCTTGCGACCGCAATCGGGACTTCGAGATAGGACCGAGCAAATACACGACGGGCCTAAGCCATGAAGTCCTCAATGAGGCTGGGTCCCGTGTTTGCACACCGTTCTTCAATCGTGGAACCTGGGAACGCGCTTCAAACGGACGGTTCGACAATCCCTATATTCTTGGCGGAGAATATGAGCGAATTCGAAAACTGATCGGCATTGGCCGCCCTTTGCCGGTCAACAATTGAATTTAGAATATGATAATAAACAAAACTAGATCTTGGTTCATAATGTTTGCGATTTTGCTCCTCCCCGGCACGGTTTTCGCCGGAGAGAGCTTTGCGTCGCCGCTCGCGTTCGCGGAACGGCTGCGCGACATTCTCATCACGTCGGATCGTGCCGCCTTCAAGGAAATGCATATGAACTACCGCTATTGGTCCGAGGAAGCGGCGGGAAGTCCTGACTATCTAAATGATATTTTTGGCGAAAATTCAGCGGGGCTTTCTATCCCAAAATTTCTCAGCGCATCCGGTGTCTTTATATCGGTCTACGAGTATGGCTACCACGAATTCGAAGATTCCGGGTGTCCCTCCTGGAAGAAACTGGTGATATTTTATTCCAAACTCCCAATTGGCCGAATTCTTGACTTGTATCTAAAGAAGTCGAAGAAACTGTTCGATATGTGGAAGCGAGATTTTGTTGAAACTCACGTTTATCGATGCGGCGACATTTACAGATTTGGCGGCACGGCATTTCATTCCCACTCCCATGTGCCTTGGGTCGGTGACTATGGTTGATCTCGGCCCTGCATCGTCGCCCTCTCCCGGCGCTCCTGGAATGGCATATCGGGCCCATGCCCTTCGGCCACGGCCCGACCCACCGTTCACAACGCGTCGGCAATATGATCGGCGCCAATAGCGGTAGCCTGGGCAACCTGGCGCTCGCCATCCGGGTGAAACAGACCCTGCGCTGCCTCACGGGCCGGAACCGCCCGGTCGACCCACAGCGCCTCCAACGCCTTGGACTACGCCAAACCCACGACCTCGTGGTCGACCGCCTCCAAGACGTCGCGGCGGAAGAGATCGAAGCCGGCAACTCGATCTGCAAATCCACCCTCCTTCGCCGGTGACGATGTCGCTCCGGCGATGTAGGGTCGCGCTCCCCGGCCAACAAGCGGCCGCGGGACAGTGCCGATGGGAGGGGCCGGGGTTATGAATCTTGCGATGTTGTTGTCGAAGCGGGCGGAGGAAGACCGACCGGTTCGTGTCGGGATGATCGGCGCGGGCAAGTTCGGGACCATGTTTCTCGCCCAGGCCGAGCGGCGAAGCGGCATTCACGTGGTCGGGGTGTGTGATCTCAATCCCCAGGCCGCCCGTTCGAATCTAGCCCTGGTGAACTGGGCGCCCGAGCGCTACGCCGCCGCCTCTCTCGACGCCGCCGCCAAGGACGGAACGACCTTTGTCGGTGATGACTGGGAGGCGCTTGTCGGCCATCCCGCGATCGATATCGTCATCGAATGCACCGGCAACCCGATGGCCGCCGTCACCCATATCCTGCGCGCCTTCGCCGAGGGTAAACACGTCATCAACGTGACGGTGGAGGCCGATGCGTTCGTTGGACCAGGACTTAGCCGCAAGGCCGCCGAGGCCGGGGTGATCTACTCGATGGCCTATGGCGATCAACCGGCGCTCGCCGGCGATCTGGTGGACTGGGCGCGGGCCTGCGGGTTCTCGGTCGTGGCGGCGGGTCGCGGCCATAAATGGTTGCCGCATTATCGCCAATCGACGCCGGACACGGTTTGGGATCATTGGGGCCTGACCGCCGAGCAGGCGGAGCGCGGGCGGCTGAACCCGAAAATGTTCAACGCCTTTCTAGACGGCTCGAAACCGGCGATCGAGAGCGCGGCCATCGCCAATTGCTGTGGCCTCGACGCCCCCGCCGGTGGCCTGTTGTTCCCCCCGGGCTCGATCGACGACGTGCCGACCCTGGCGCGCCCGCGCTCGGAAGGCGGGGTCCTGGATCACAAGGGCATGGTCGAGGTGATCTCCTGCCTGCGCGAGGACGGGACCCAGATCCCGCATGATATCCGCAAAGGCGTCTGGGTCTGCTTCGAGGCCGATACCGAGTATCTGCGCAACTGCTTCGAGGAATACAACGTCGTGACCGATCCGTCGGGGCGC
This sequence comes from Alphaproteobacteria bacterium, assembly GCA_016780745.1. Taxonomy (GTDB): domain Bacteria; phylum Pseudomonadota; class Alphaproteobacteria; order Thalassobaculales; family Thalassobaculaceae; genus JADHLJ01. The sequence continues at coordinate 13,625 of JADHLJ010000028.1, forward strand.
TACATGGTCAACTACAAGCGCTGGCATCTTATCGGACTGGAATTGCCGTACTCGGTCGCCTCGGTCGGGATCCGCGGCGAGGCGACGGGATGCGCCCGCGAGTTTCGCGCCGACGTGGCGGCGATCGCCAAACGAGATCTGACGGCGGGCGAGATGCTGGATGGCGAGGGTGGCTTCACCGTTTCCGGCGGGTTGCGCCCGGCCACGCTATCGGTCGAGAACGGCTACGTGCCTCTCGGGTTGGCGCATCAGGTAAAGCTCATCCGCCCGGTCGCCGAGGGCCAGGCGGTGGTCTGGGACGACATCACCTTCGACAACGGCACCGACGCCTATCGGCTGCGCAAGGAAATCGAGGCGGACGCGGTGCATGGACACGGCTTGTGATTGCCTATGTCACGCTCGGGGCCGATGACATCCCGCTCGCGGAGACGTTCTACGCCGCATTCCTGCCCAGGCTCGGCTATAGGCTGGAAGTCTCCTCCGAGGGGCTGAGTTGCACGCTTCCGCCAGAGACGGGTCAGCCTTACGGCCCCGTCGATCTTTACATCAAACCGCCATATGATCAGCGGGCCGCGTCGAACGGCAATGGCACGATGGTGGCCTTCCGAGCAAACGGTCAGGCCTTGGTCCGCGAGCTGCACGCGGCGGCCCTCGCCAATGGCGGGCGGAACGAGGGCTCGCCGGGCTTTCGCGCCGAATACAGCGCGAATTTCTACGTTGGTTATCTCCGCGATCCTCAGGGAAACAAGATCGCGCTATTCTGCGATAGCCGAGACGAACCCGAAAGACCGGACTAACGCCGCGGGCACAAAGAGATGCCAACGCCAATCTCCCCTCGGCTCAACGGCGAAATAACGTCGTTTACATCCCCATCGGGGCGAAACTGGGGTGGGAGCTTGCAACACCCCGCAACAATCGCGTTAGTCTTCCACTAATCGTAACCAGACAAGGAGGCCCGGCGAGACTCGTGAAGATTCTGGAGCTCTCGAAACTGCTCTTGCCCGCGTTGTTTCCGTCCTGGCGATTTTTTGACGTCATCGGGCCGTCACCACGCATTGAATTGTGCCTGATTGACACGCCGGACGACGAACCCGTCGATTGGCGGGCCTGTCGGCCAAGGCCCGCGCGTCTCGGGCCATGGGAAATGGTCACGGCCTTGTTCTGGAACCCGCGATGGAATGAAACCCTGTTTTTGGCCAACTGCTCGGAGCGCATTATTCAGGGTCAGGTCGAGCACTGCTGCCAGGAGATCCGCCAACGCCTCCTGAATGATCTTTCACGCGACCGTACCCTCGAGGCTTTACCTCGGTTTTTTCGCTTCAGATTGGTGTTCGTTAGCCGTGATGGCGATGGCTCGCGCCGTGACGTCGGATTTATCTCTCCGCCGTACCCCACTGTTACCCCCATCGATTCATGAGTCTCGACGACGCCATCAGATTGACCGAGATCCTGTTATCGGTCGCGCTCATTCAGCAGAGTTTGGAGCACATTTTCGGGCTGCCAAACGAGCGACCGCACTATCTTATTCGCCTGGTCCTGAGCCTGCTTTTGCTCGCGGGAGTGCAAAGCCAATGGGTTTCCGTCGCCCTGTTCATCAACATGCTGTTCATCCTCCGGCGCTTTCAGGGACCCTATAACGGCGGCAGCGACCTCTTGAGCATGTTGTTGATCATGTGCGTCTGCGCGGCCCATTTCGCGCCGAACGAAACCTGGCAGGAGTATATTTTCGGCTATCTGGCGCTCCAGGCGATCTTTTCCTACTTCAAGTCCGGATGGGCCAAGGTCATTCACCGGGATTGGCGAACCGGTCGCGCGCTCGTGGATGTGTTCTCGTTCTCCGTCTACCCGATCAGCGAGACGACCAGGAGCTGGGCGTCGCGGCCTCGATTGCTTTGCGCGATGGCATGGGCCGTCATCCTGCTCGAATTGCTGTTCCCCTTGACGATGCTGTCGCAGGTCACGCTCATTGCCGGCCTGGCGCTCGCCATGTCGTTCCATATGGCCAATTTCGTCATGTTCGGATTCAATCGTTTCGTCTGGGTGTGGGCCGCGACCTATCCCTCTCTTATCTGGCTTCAGAGCCGGCTGGATTTACTCGCCTTGGGGTAAGAGCTAAACGCTATCGCTGTCCGAGCCAGCCACGGTTCGCGATCGCTTCGGGGCGTGGTTGCGAACGAGCCGCTCCAAACAAAGCAGCCGTTTTGAATTGGTCGAAAGGGCTCGGCGATGCCCTATGAAAGACACAATTGATCGCTTGACCTTCCAGTAACTGGAAGCACCATGTTCTCGATCATGAGAAAAATTTTGCTCATCTTGATCGTTTTCACTCTTGCCGTTGCGCCGATCGCGTTCGGGCACGGCACGGCTGGTCATGGCACTCTATCTTCTCATAACCTTAACCATGGCCATTCCCACGCCGACGATTCCGTCAAGGATCGTGACGGCGGGAACCTTCTGGAATCCGAAGCCGTCGCGTGTTGCGGGACATTCGGAGGTCATTGCGTTTCGGGTTTGTATTTCGCGGATACGGCATCATTGAATTGTCCTGATTTTCAGTCCGTCATACATCGAACGACCAATAATCAGAGGCATCGCGGCATCGATCCGGAAGCCGAATCGCCGCCTCCTCGAGCCTAGCGAGAACTCCAAACTTCAATGCCGGCACGCCAGGAAAGGCTGACTTTCCGAAGGCGTCGGTTGTTCTCCCAGTGATCGAGAAGGGTCGACCATGACCAAGAATGTACTGTACCGCGTTTTAATCGCCGCCTCCGTCGCACTCACCCTCCCCGCCGCGACCGCGCCAGCCTTGGCGGCTGGTGCCCACGGCAAGGGACACGGTGGCGACGCCGCTGAAATTGGCATGCCAGGCAAAGTCGCGGATGCCACGCGCACCATCGAAATAGTCATGCATGACAGCTACTACGAACCTGAAAACCTGACGTTAAAGCAGGGCGAGACAGTTCGCTTCGTGATCAAGAACGCGGGCGAATTCGTCCATGAGTTCAATATCGCCACCGCCAAGATGCATGTCGCCCATCAGCCCGAGATGATGATGATGCGGGACCATGGCGTGCTCGAGCCCGACCGCATCAATTGGGAAGCGGCCAAGAAGATGCGGGCCATGATGGGCCATGGCATGCATGACGAGCCGAACAGTCTCCTTCTGGAACCGGGGAAATCCGGCGAGATCATCTGGACGTTTCCGGCTCACGCGGAGTTGCGGTTCGCCTGCAATATTCCCGGCCATTACGAATCCGGCATGCAGGGCGAGATCAAGCTCTCGCACTAGAGCGAAGCGATGATCCGGGCAATTTCATTCAATAGAAGGACTTAACAAATGTCCAAGCGACTGATTGGCCGGGCCGTTGTGCTCGGCGTCGGTCTCGCGGCGGCGCTCTCCAGCGCCGTCGGGGCCGGCGAATATCATATCACGGTAGATCCCGTGACCATCGATACGGGAGGATTTACCCGCGACGGTATTGGCTTCAATGGCGCATCGCCAGAGCCGGTTCTCAGATTCAAGGAAGGCGAGGACGTTACGATCAAGGTCACCAACAACCTGTCCGAGCCGACATCCATCCACTGGCATGGCTTGATCCTTCCCTTCGAGCAAGACGGCGTGCCGGGGATCAGCTACGACGGGATCGCCGCGGGCGAGACCTTCACCTATCAATTCCCGATCACCCAAAGCGGCACATACTGGTTTCACAGCCATACCGGGTTTCAGGAACCGGATGGGGCCTACGGGGCAATCATCATCGATAAAAAAGGCCGCGAGCCGTTCCGCTATGACCGGGAATATGTCGTTCAGTTGACCGACGCCCATCCGCATTCCGGAAACCGGATCATGCGGAACCTCAAGACGATGCCGGACTACTACAACCGCAAACAACGCACGCTCTTCGACTTCCTCAAGGACACCGAAGAGAAAGGCCTTGGCGCCGCGCTTGACGGTTACAAGGCCTGGGGCGAAATGCGGATGATGCCGACGGATATCGAGGATCTTCAGGGCTTTACCCCCCTGATCAACGGCAAAAGCGCTGATCAGAATTGGACGGGGCTATTCAAGCCAGGTGAGCGTGTAAGGCTAAGGTTTATCAATTCCTCGGCGATGACCTATTTCGACATCCGTATTCCGGGTCTGAAAATGACCGTCGTGCAAGCGGACGGGAACAACGTCCAGCCGGTTCCGGTTAACGAGTTCCGAATCGCGGTCGCCGAGACCTATGACGTGGTCATCCACCCCAAGGAAGACAAAGCCTACACTCTGTTCGCGGAATCCATGGGCCGCACGGCCTTTGCCCGAGGCACTCTGGCGCCGCGTGAAGGCATGGTCGCCGAGGTCCCGGAGATGCGCGAGCCCCCCCTCCTCACCATGGCGGATATGGGCATGGCGCATGAGGGCATGGATCACGGCGCCATGATGGCCGACGGAAAGATGGACCACTCCAAGATGATGGCGGGAGGGTCTCACAAGATGCCGGATGGCACGGTCATGAAAGGGTCGGCGCACGGCAAAATGGCCGAAGGCATGCACAAGATGCCGGACGGTACCATGATGAAAGATGGCAAGATGGATCATGGCGCCCACGGTGCGATGGCCGCCGGCGATCCTTTCTATGCGGCGGGTAGCGGACTGACACCGGTCGCCGCCAATGGCGGAAAGTTCCTCTCCTACAAGGACCTTCGCGCTCAAAAACCCCTCTACAAACTTCGTGACGCAACACGGGAGATCGAGTTGCGCCTGACCGGTAACATGGAGCGGTATTCCTGGTCGATCAATGACGTGAAATACGAGGACGCGGAGCCAATCCGGCTTCAGTACGGTGAAAGGGTTCGTTTCAAGTTCGTGAATGAGACGATGATGACACATCCCATGCATCTGCACGGCATGTGGTCGATCCTGGACACCGGCAAGGGCAAGTGGAACCCGATAAAACACGTCGTGAGCGTTTCTCCCGGAACCACCGTTTATATGGAAACCGAGGTCGACGCGCCGGGTCAGTGGGCCTTCCATTGTCATCTGTCCTATCACGCCGATAGCGGCATGTTCCGCAAGATCGTGGTCGAGGGCGGCCCAAGGGCCGGCGCGGCTCCCGCCTCCTCTGTTTCGGGGGGGGTGATCCATGAAGCGTTGGACTAACCTAGCCGCCGCCACGCTCGCATCGGCTACGCTCCTTTCGAGCGCCGTTTCGGCGGAGCCCGTTGTCTGGGCGATCCAGGCCGAGCAGCTTGAATATCGCGTCGGCGAGGGCTCCGACATTTACGCTTGGGATGCCGGCGGCTTCGTTGGCAAGGATGAACTCCGCTTGGTTTGGCGTAGCGAGGCTGAGTACGCCGTCGACACCGACGATTTCGAAACCTTGGAGAATCAGTTCCGATTGCAAACACCGATATCGGATTTTTTCGATGCGGTGGCCGGGGTCAGGTTCGACACACCGCAAGGCCCGGACCGAGTATATGGCGTGCTGGGTTTTCACGGGCTGGCACCGCAATGGTTCGAGGTTGATCTGGACCTGTTCCTTTCCGAATACCCGTCACTACGGTTCGAGGTCGAATACGAGGCGCTGATCACGAACCGACTAATCCTCACGCCTAGTGTCCTGGAATCGAAGTACAATTCATTAAGTTTCTGATTTGGTTTACGCTTTGGCTTCACATGCTTTGGAGGCGTTGTGATGCCACGTGGTCGTCCGGTTGAAGTGTTGGTGCTGAGCACGGAGGAGCGCGCGT
>JADHLJ010000029.1 GCA_016780745.1 Alphaproteobacteria bacterium
CGGCGGACCTTCTACGGGACGCCGCTCGATTTATCGTCCAGCGGGACGGATAAAGGGGACCGCGTATGACTGAATCCACGACGCCTCTGCTCGATCTTGTCGATGTTCCGGCGGACCTGCGGCGCCTGGAACCGGAACAGCTTGCCGGGCTGGCGGCGGAACTGCGCCGTGAGATGATCGACGCGGTGTCGGTCACCGGCGGTCATCTCGGTGCCGGGCTTGGCGTGGTCGAGCTGACGGTGGCGCTGCACTATGTCTACAACACACCGGATGACCGGTTGATCTGGGATGTCGGTCACCAGGCGTATCCGCACAAGATCATCACCGGAAGGCGCGACCGCATCAGAACCCTGCGCCAGGGCGGCGGCTTGTCCGGCTTTACCCGCCGCTCCGAGAGCGAGTATGACCCGTTCGGCGCGGCCCATAGTTCAACGTCGATATCGGCCGGGTTGGGCATGGCCGTGGCCCGCGACATCAAGGGCGCGGACAATCACGTCGTCGCCGTGATCGGCGATGGTTCGATGAGCGCCGGCATGGCCTATGAGGCGATGAACAACGCGGGCTCGTCCGATACGCGTCTGTTGGTGATCTTGAACGACAACGATATGTCGATCGCGCCGGCGGTGGGTGCGATGAGTGCCTATCTCTCGCAACTAATCAGCTCGCGTCCGTATCGCAATCTGCGGGATCTTGCCAAGCAGATCGCCCAGCATTTTCCCAAACCCTTCGAGACGACCGCACGGCGGGCCGAGGAATATGCCCGCGGCATGGTAACCGGCGGCACGTTGTTCGAAGAGCTCGGTTTCTACTATGTCGGCCCGGTGGACGGACACAATCTCGATCACCTGTTGCCGGTTCTGCGGAACATTCGCGCCGCCAAGCAGGACGCGCCGGTTCTCTTGCACGTGGTGACCGAAAAGGGGCGGGGGCATCCGTTCAACGAACAGTCGGCCGAAAAATATCACGCGGTGCAGAAGTTCGACGTGATCACCGGGACCCAGGCCAAGCCGAAGGCCAACGCGCCGTCCTACACTAATGTCTATGCCGACGCGCTGATCGCCGAGGCCGAGAAGGACGATCGCGTCATGGCGATTACCGCGGCCATGCCGTCGGGAACCGGCGTTGGTAAATTCGCTCAGCGCTTTCCGGATCGGGCCTTTGATGTCGGTATCGCCGAACAGCACGCGGTGACCTTCGCGGCGGGCATGGCGACGGAGGGCATGAAGCCCTTCGCGACGATCTACTCCACGTTTCTTCAGCGCGCCTATGATCAGGTTGTCCACGATGTGGCGATCCAAAAACTGCCGGTGCGCTTTGGCATAGACCGGGCCGGGCTGGTCGGGGCGGACGGTGCGACCCACGCCGGTTCCTATGATCTTGCCTATCTCTGCTGCTTGCCGGATTTCGTGGTCATGGCCGCCGCCGACGAGGCCGATTTGGTACATATGGTCGCGACCTGCCGCGCCATTGATGATGGTCCGTCCGCGGTGCGTTATCCCCGAGGCGAAGGCGTCGGGGTTGAAATGCCCGAGGTCGGTATCCCGCTCGAGATCGGCAAGGGGCGGGTCGTTCGCGAGGGCAACGTCGTGGCAATCCTGTCCTTGGGAGGCCGGCTGGCGGATAGTTTGATCGCCGCCGAGGACCTGGCCGCGCGAGGCTTGTCGACGACCGTGGCGGATGCCCGTTTCGCCAAGCCGTTGGACCTGGACCTATTGCGTCGTCTGGCGCGCTCGCATGAAGTGTTGATCACCGTCGAGGAAGGCTCGATCGGCGGCTTCTCGACCCAGGTCCTGCATGCCCTGGCCACTGAGGGGCTGTTGGATGGCGGTTTGAAGGTACGGCCCCTGACCTTGCCGGACCGGTTCATCGATCATGACTCGCCCAACAAGCAATATGCCGACGCGGGTTTGGACGCGACCGCGATCGTGGCCACGGCACTCGCGGCGCTGGGACAGGAACACGTCGTCAGCCCCGCAAGAGCCTGACATGAGCGACAAGACGGAAACCAACGATCCGGTCGAGGCGGTCTCCAGGCTTTATCAGGCCTATATCACCGGCATGATTCTGGCCATCTCCAGCCAATGCGGTGCGTCGGTCGCCGGTGACTGGATCTTTCGTTTGTTTCGCCGCCAGCACGAAACCCGGTTCTTGCCCGGTCTGGATAAACTTGGTCTCGCCGACAAACCGCATGCCGTGGCCTGCGCCGGATATCACTACCTGTCCAACCGGATTGGCGGCGTGGATGTTCAGTTCATGGCGGAGTCCGATACCAAGGCTTGGGTAAGGTTTCCGCCGCCGCGCTGGTTCTATGACGGCGCGGCGATTTGCGGAGTGCCGAGTGAGGTTTCTCGTGGGATGCTGTGGGGATGGTACGCGCGAAACGGTGTCAGCCTCGGCAACCCGAGATTGGGTTTCATCTGTACCGGACAGACCACGGATGGTCAGCCGGGCTTGGCGGGATATTTCTTGGAGCATGATCGGGATCTGGCGCCGGAGGAGCGGTTGCGCTTCTCTCCTGGTGAGCGGCCGCCACCCTACGATCCCGAGAAGGCGCCGGCCTTGGACACCGCGCTCTGGACCGAGGAGCGAAAACGCAAGGCGAAGCGAAACTACGCGCTGGAATATGTCCGAACCGGCCTGACGGTATTGGCCGAGGCCATGGGCCCGTCGCGAGCCGCCGACTTGGCCACTCATGCCGGACGTTTGATCGGCATGCAACTTGGCCCGGGGACCGCTCGATTGCTTGGGGTCGAAGGCGATGATACAGCGGCGGCGGCGCGGTTGCTGGCTGCCTTGGCGGGGGCCGAGGGAGATACCGCGTGCTGGCGAACGGATGGCGATGGCGCGATCGTGGAGCGCGACGATATCCGACTTTTCAAAGGATTGAAGGCGCCCGCCTCCTCGCTTTTGGATGGGTGGAGTGGCCTCCTTGATGGTTTGGCCATGAGCGTAGCGGGGCATGTGGCGGTCACCCGCCGCGCTGGAAGCGACCGAGGGGGCGCCGCGTGGAGTTGGCGGATCGACCCCGCCGCGCGCTGACATGCCGACCCACGCTCGTCTTCGTTTGGACCGGGTTCTGGTGGACCGGGGATTATGCGCGTCGCGGGCTCGGGCTCGGGCCCTGATCCAGGCGGGGCATGTCTCTCGCGATGGCCAGGTTTTGGACAAACCCGCCACCCTGGTCGCGCCAGACGCCGATCTAAAGATTACCGGAGAGGTTAATCCCTGGGCGTCGCGGGGCGGTCTCAAACTGGTGGCGGCGCTGGAGCATTTTGGCATCGATCCGACGGGGGTTGATTGTTTGGATATCGGCGCCTCGACCGGGGGTTTTACCGATGTTCTCCTCTCCAGGGGCGCGGCGCGGGTTCACGCGGTGGATGTCGGCCGTGGTCAATTGATCGAGCGTATCGCGCTTGATGCCAGGGTCGTGGCGCTGGAGCGCACGGATGCCCGAAACATCACCCCGGGATTGATTGACGGGGAGATCGATCTGGTGGTTTGCGATGTCAGCTTTATTTCGATTCGCAAGGCTGTCGGCCCCGCCTTGGACCTCGCGCGGGTCGGCGCGCGCTTTGTCGGATTGGTGAAACCGCAATTCGAGGTTGGCCCCGGCAAGGTCGGCGGTGGCGGCGTCGTGCGCGACGAAGTCTTGCTGAAACAGGTTCGCGACGACGCGACGGCGTGGTTGGACGAGCGCTCGGGATGGCGGTGCGACGGCATCATCGACTCTCCAATCACAGGCGGTGACGGAAATTTGGAATTCCTCATGGCGGGTTCCAAATTGTGCTAGCCTTTGACTTGACGGTGGGGTGGGAGTGCAATGCTCGAGAGTGGCCGATGCGAGAGGCCAAAGTGAGAGGCCGATGTGAGCGACACCAGTAATCTACCCATGGCCGTGGAGCCGGCGGCGGACAAGGCCCCGATTCCGGCCTTGCCCAGGATAAAGACGTCACCCGCGATAAAACGCTTCAACGATTGTGTCGTAACGGCTCTGGGGTCGGCGCAGCGCGACTGGCTGCTCTCGGTCAAGGGGCTCGACGGGCCTCCCGTCTCCGAAGAGGCGGAAGCAGCCGAGAGGAACCGCCGGGCCGATGCCCGTTTTGAACATCAGCTTCGCCGCCGCCAGTTGAATCTCGACGCGATCCTGCTTCACGCATTCGCCCGGTTGCCGGAAAAAGTCGACGAGGGTGACATCGATCCGGATTGGGCCGCGCGTCTGTTCGACATATGCGCCGACTGCGCCGACCCCGAACGCCAGGCGATTTGGGCGCGTCTCTTGATTATGGAGGTGCGTCGCCCCGGCGCGGTGCCGCCAGTGGCGATGCGGGTGCTGGCGTCGCTTTCCCCACGATTGACCGAATGGCTGCGCGTGATCGCTGGTCTTACCATCAACAATTTTTTTGTCCGGCTTTCCGATGAGTTCAATGCCGAACGCGGTCTGGTCGGGGATGTAATCCTGTTGCTTGAGGAATATGGGTTGCTGCGCACCAACAAGGACACGACCAAGGTGTTTCGCAGTCAGATCGAGGCGAAGTTCACGACCAACCTGCTCTACAACGACAAGATTCTTCGCATCATCCATGACGATCCGAAGAAGGAGATGGTGGTCCCGTGCTATCGACTGACCGATGCCGGTTCGGCATTATGTACGGCGATCATTCAAGAAGAGAACATCACCACCGATATGGAATATATCATTGAGATCGTGCGCCACGCGCAGAGGCAGGGATGTACGGTCATGCAGGCGGATATACTGAAACGCGCAAGCGAGAACGTCGTCTCAAAGCACTCGCCCTTCAGTGAAATCGTCGCGCTGCACACAAGACGCGGGAGCTAGCCGTTATTCCGGCGGGCAAAACCACCGCGATCACATGATCGATTCTATATAAACTTCTTCCACCTGCTCCGCGAAGCGTCGTTGGAGTTGGGTCTTACTATCCGACTTGAAGTTCCGGATATCCTCGGTGGTCGGGCGACCATTTTCCCACATGCGCAGCGCCAGGGGATAGACGATGCCGTTGATGACCCATTTGTTGCCTTCAAGAGTGTCCTTGGCCTGGGTGTCCTTGGCTTGGATCGCGACCCGAAGTTTACCCTCGACCAATTGGCCTCGAACATAAAGAGAGATCGTGTAGGGCCCCACCGGAAGGATGTTGGGACCAACCATAAAGCGGTAGATCCGGTCCTCGTTGAACTTTTTGTCCTTCTTTTTTTGATCCTTTTCCTTTTGCTTTCTGTCCTTGGTGGACTGGTCCTGGTCCTCGTCATCGGACTGGGCCCAGGCGGGGGCGGCAAGGGGCGCGGCGAGGAATATCGACGCCAGGATCACGATAGCCAGATCTTTCATCCGTGCTTTCAGTCGTCCGGTCACGCCCGATTCTCCTTTTCCCGTGGGATCACCGAACATCATCTAATGTCGAGATCCGGCATTCGCAACAGGATGCCGTCGGAATGCCCAACCTTCGGAAGTGCCTGTTCCACGCGGCTAGCATAGCGCAAGACGCGAATCAGGTCACCTAGGTCGCTCGCCAAGGACGGCAGGTCTCCTTCCTCGATTGTGTCGAGCAATTGCTCGAGGGGGCTGCCGCGCCGGGGAAACACCGTGGGCGTCGCCTTGCGTCCGGGCTCCAGCCCCGCGGACTGACGCGCCAGCGAGATTGCGTCCTCGAAGCCGCCGAGAACATCGACAAGGCCTTGCCGCAGCGCGTCCTCGCCGGTCCAGATCCGGCCCCGGGCGGCGGCGTCGATGTCTGTGGCGGAAAGCCGGCGGCGCTTGGCGACCCTGGCGGTGAAATCGCCGTAGATCTCGTCGAGGATCTTGGACAGGCGTTCCCGTTCACCATCGGCGAAAGGCTTAAGCGGGGAGAACATGGTGGCGTTGGCGCCCGCGCTTACCTCGGCGCTATCTACACCATGGCGAGATAGCAGTTCCCCCACGGAGATCTTGCCGCCGAGCACGCCGATCGATCCGGTGATCGTAGCGGGCCGCGCGACTACATGATCGGCGGCCAGGGTGATGAAGTAGCCCCCCGACGCCGCGACATTTCCCATGGAAACGACAATGGGGATGCCGGTGGCGCGGGTTTGCTCCAAGGCGCGCAGGATACTGTCCGACGCCACATAGCTACCGCCGGGACTGTTGACCCGAAGCACCACCGCCTTGACCGCCGGTTCCTTTCTGGCTTCCCGAATGGCGGAGATAAGCCGGTCCGACGCGGCCTGATCGCGGTTCCCGAAGGATTGCCCGCGGCCTCGCACGATCTCCCCCTCGGCGGAGATCAAGGCGATCAGAGCACGATCCTCGTCATTGTCGTCTTCCGCTTCGAGTGCCTCCGCCGCGATCGCGTGGGCATAGTCGGCCAGGTTGACCACATTGGCACCGGATCCGGATATCGCGCTCATCTGATCCCAATAGGCGAGTTCGTCGACAAGATTGTTGCTCCGCGCCTCCCGCGCGACCAAGGGCGCCGTATCGATCAAGGTGCGGACCGCCGATGGGGTCAGATCCCGCCCGGTCGAGATGCCGGCGACGAGCTGTTCGAACATGGATTCGACCGCGCGGGCATGGTTCGCGCGTATCGGACCCGGAAGGCTCTTACTGGTTACGGGAACCGCCGCGCCCTTGAACTCATGTCTGGTCAGAATTTCCGCGCGCACGCCGTATTCGTCCAGCAGGCGTCCGAGCAACGGCGTGGTGATCGACAGCCCGCGTATATCCAGTAAACCTGAAGGCTGAAGCGTTACCCGCTCGAACGCCGACGCGAGAAAATAGGCCGCCGATGCTCCCCGTCCCTCGAAACTGTCGGCGAATACGCGCGCGCTCTTGCCCGCCGCTCTGAAGCCGAGGATCGAGGCGCGCAACTCTTGCGCCTCGGCGAGCCCGAGATCGGCGCCGGACAGATCCATCACCAGGCCGGTGACGCGCCCGTCCGTTCTCGCGGCGTCGATGGATGTCACCAAATCGAATAGTGAAAGCCCGCGTCGGGCCGGGATCAGATTTCCCAAGGGCGACGCGTCCGACACGTCGGCTAGCGGGCCGGTCAGCCTGACCTTGAGAACCATTTTCTCGGGGAGCTCGGGGGCCTCGGCATGTTTGTCGGCAAACCAGAACACGCCGAACAAGCCGGCCGAAAACAGAAGGACCGCCAAGAATCCCAGCGTCGCGAAAAAGCCAATCACGTAGCGCATACCGAGGGGCACTCCCGACTTTATGGCCGGTGGTGGTTGCCTTGAAGGACTTACCCGGCGGTGGTTCGCGTGGTGTCACCACATTGCGCGGCGTGACGCAAGAGATGATCGGCGAGCACGCAGGCCATCATCGCCTCGCCAACCGGAACCGCGCGAATGCCGACACAGGGGTCATGGCGGCCCTTGGTAATGACCTCCACCTCGGCCCCGAACCGGTCTATGGAGCGACGTGGCGAGAGGATTGAACTGGTTGGTTTGACGGCGAAACGAGCAACCACGGGCTGCCCCGTTGAAATGCCGCCGAGAATACCGCCCGCGCGATTGCCAAGGAAGGTCGCTTGCCCGTCAACCATGCGCATCTCATCGGCGGCTTCCTCGCCAGCGATGGCGGCGAGGCCGAACCCGTCGCCGATCTCGACACCCTTCACCGCGTTGATGGTCATCATCGCCGCCGCGAGATCGCTATCCAGTTTGCCGTAGATGGGCTCGCCAAGGCCGGCGGGGACGCCTTCGGCGACCACCTCGATGACCGCCCCGGCGGATGAACCGGCCTTGCGGACACCATCGAGATAGTCGGCCCAGCGATCCGCCATATTCGCGTCGGGAGACCAGAAAGGGTTGCGCTCTACTTCGTCCCAGTTCCAGGCGTCGCGATCGATCTTATGTGGGCCAACCTGGACCAGCGCGCCCCGGAGCGTGAAGGCGTTGCCGAGCCGGCTTGCCAGAACCTTGCGCGCGACACCGCCCGCCGCGACACGCATGGCGGTTTCCCGCGCCGACGAACGTCCGCCGCCCCGATAGTCGCGGATGCCGTATTTGGCGTCATAGGTGAAGTCGGCGTGGCCTGGGCGAAACCGGTCCTTGATTTCCCCATAGTCACGCGAGCGTTGATCCTGGTTCTCGATCACCAGACCGATCGGCGTTCCCGTCGTCATGCCCTCGAAGACACCGGACAAGATCTTGACCTCGTCGGGCTCCCGGCGCTGGGTGGTGAAACGAGATTGCCCCGGTTTACGGCGATCCAGGTGGAACTGAATATCCGCTTCGGTGATCGCTATGCGCGGCGGCGTGCCATCGACGACACAGCCGATCGCCGGGCCGTGGCTTTCGCCCCAAGTCGTGAAGCGGAAAGCCTCGCCAAAACTATTGCTGGCCATAACGGCCTCCGAAACGCTGGATTAGACGACCGAGATGTCCGGCGCGTCCACCGCCTTCATGCCGACGATGTGATAGCCGCAATCCACGTGATGGACCTCTCCGGAGACGCCGCTTGAAAGGTCACTCAAGAGATAAACCGCCGAGCCTCCGACATCCTCAAGCGTGACATTGCGCTTGAGGGGGGAGTTATACTGGTTCCATTTCAGGATATAGCGGAAATCCCCGATACCGGAGGCCGCCAGGGTTTTCATCGGTCCCGCCGAAAGCGCGTTGACGCGAATTCCCTGGCCGCCCAGATCAACCGCCAGATAGCGCACGCTGGCTTCCAGCGCCGCCTTGGCAACGCCCATGACGTTGTAGTGCGGCATCACACGCTCCGCCCCGTAATAGGTGAGCGTCAGAAGACTGCCGCCATTCGCCATCATCGCGGAGGCGTGTTTGGCAACCGTGGTGAAGGAGTAGCAAGAGATATCCATGGTCCGCAGGAAGTTTTCCCGCGTGGTGTTGAGATACTCGCCCTTCAGCTCTTCCTTGTCGGAATAGGCAATGGCATGGACCAGGAAGTCGATTGAGTCCCAGCGCTTGGCGATATCCGCGAACACCGCCTCGACACTGACGTCATCGGTTACGTCGCATTGCATCAGCATGTCGGATCCGACCGATGCGGCCAAGGGCTCCGCTCGTTTCTTCAAGGCGTTGCCCTGATAAGTAAACGCGAGTTCGGCACCTTGATCCGCCGCCGCCTTGGCGATGCCCCAGGCGATCGATCGATCGTTCGCCACGCCCATGATCAGGCCCTTTTTGCCGGCCATGACCCCGTTGGGTGTGCTCATGTGCTCCTCGCATATCTCGATGGTTAAACGATTGGGTCTTGTACCGAAATCCGCGACCCGATGGGATACATTCTACACCAAAGGTCGGGGGCGGCAAACGGCACGGGCGCGGCGTGGCTATGCAAAGTTGGTGGAATGGATATGCTGGCGCCATGAAGCAGGAACGAAACCGTTTGGATACATGGCGCGACCGACAGGCGGGCGCCGTGTTGTCGGAAATCGGAGCCTATGTGGGCTTCGCTCTGCGGCGTTTTCACCGTGACCGGGGGATGCAGGCGGCGTCCTCGCTGACCTATACGACCTTGCTGTCGCTGGTCCCGCTCCTGGCGATCGCTTTCGCGATTTTCGCGGCGTTTCCGGCGTTCGAGTCCGCCCGCGGCGAGCTTGAGGCGGTGTTGTTCTCAAACCTCATGCCGGGGGTCGAGGATCAGATCCGCGGACATTTGAACAGTTTCCTCGAGAACACGGGACAGCTCGGTACGGTCGGCGTTGTGGCTCTTGGGGTCTCGGCGCTGCTCTTGCTAGGCACCATCGAGGCGACCTTTAACCGGATCTGGCGGGTCGACAGGCCCCGCCCCTTGATCGTCCGGTTCCTGGTCTATTGGGGGGTCTTGACGCTCGGCCCGCTGTTGATCGGCGCCGGCATCACCCTGACCACCGATATTTTCAGCGTGGCCCGGGACGGGCTCAGCCAGGCCGGGCTCGACGCTCGGGATTTGACCACCGAATCAGGCGGCATCGTTGAGCAACTGATCTCGGTGGCGTTGCAAACCGCCCTGTTTACCGTGTTGTTCGCGGTCATCCCGAACCGGCGGGTGGCGTGGCGGGATGCCCTGATCGGTGGGTTCGTGAGCGGCGCGGGCTTTCAGCTTTTAAAGGCAGGTTTCGCCTGGTATCTCGCCAATGTGCTGACCTACCAGACGATCTATGGCGCCATGGCGGTCTTTCCGATCTTCTTGATCTGGCTCTATCTGTCCTGGTGTATCGCGCTGTTGGGCGCGGTATTCGCCGCGTCCTTTCCCGATTGGTGGCGGGCCCGGGCGCCAGGTCCGGAGGCCGAGCTGGGTGTCGGCGGAACGCTCGCGCGCGCGATCCGTGTGCTGGCTCTTTTACGCGGCGCTTCTGTGACCGGTGAGGAGATGTCCGAGGAGGCGGTCGGCGCCGAAATCGATGGCGGCGCGGATGAGGTTCTGGGGCGGCTGCGCGCTGGCCACTTCGTGTCCGTTACCGATGCCGGCGGCATGGTGCTTTCCCGTGATCTCGTGAAAACCACGGTGCACGATCTCTATCAATGCCTCGGGCTTGGCGTTGTCACGGGCGAGCCCGCTACCCAGATGACAGGCGAGTCCATGCAAGACGAGCGCGAAGCCCGGATCGCGGCGCTGATCGACTCCTTGGGCAAGGCCGAGACCACCTGTCTGGCGACCCCGATCGCCGAGATTATCGGCGATTGACGCCGCTTTAGGCCCGCAGCGCCAAATTCTCCGGATCGTACGGGCTTTCCGCGATAATCCGCGCCGGGCGGAGCTGATCCAAGACCCGCACATGGCATTCCAGACCAACTTTCGCGTGCTCGGTCTTCACGTAACCCAGCATCAGCGATTTGCCGACGAAGTGGCCATAACCGCCGGCGGTGCCCCGCCCGATGACCTCGCCGTCGAGCAGCACCGGCTCGTTGCCGAAAGCATCCGCGTCGTCGGCGTCGATCTCGATGGTGCAATACTGGTTCGGCACCCCGCGCTCCTGTTGCAGGACCAAGGCGTCACGCCCGGTGAACTCGCCCTTGTTGAGGCGGACGAAGCGATTGAGACCGGCCTCCAGGATTGTGTTCTCGGCGTTAAGGTCGGTGCCCCAGAGGCGATACGATTTCTCCAGCCGCATGGAGTCCATCGCGCGCATGCCGACATTGGCGATCCGGAACTCCGCGCCCGCTTGGCGCAGCGCCTCGAAGAGCTGGATTTGATACTCAATGGGATGGTGCAATTCCCAGCCGAGCGAGCCGACGAAGTTCACCCGCATCGCCCTCACATTCGGGCAGAAGCCGACCGGGATCTCGCGCATGGTCAGCCATTTGAACGCTTCGTTCGAGACATCGGCGTCGGCGATCTTCTCCAAGACCTTGCGTGAATTGGGACCGGCCAGAACCAGCACGCCGTATTGGTTGGTGACATCGCGTAGATGCACCGAGCCGTCGCGGGGCATGCTCTTGGTCAGGAAATCAAAATCATAGTCATGCGCAGCGCCTGGCCCGACCAAGAAGAAGCGCTCTCCCAGAAGACCATCGCTCATCCGCGAGATGGTGAACTCGGAGCGCACCGAGCCGGACGGGTTGAGCGCGTGGGACAAGCTCATCCGGCCGACGCCCTTGGGGATATTGTTGGCAACCATGCGGTCCAGCCACTCACGCGCGCCGGAGCCTTCGACCTCGTATTTGGCGAAGGACGAGAGCTCCATCATGCCGACATTCTCGCGCATCGCGCGGACTTCGTTGCCGACAGGCTCGAACCAGTTCGAGCGACGGAAGGAGTAGATGTCCTCGCGCTTGGTGCCGGCGGGGGCGAACCAGTTCGGGCGCTCCCAACCAAAGCGCGCGCCCCAGACGGCACCGGCTTTGTCGAGGCGATCGTAGATAGGCGGGGCCTTCGCCGGACGGGCGGCGGGGCGTTCCTCCATCGGGAAGTGATTGACGAAGACGTGCTCGTAGGCTTCCTCGTTTTTGATCTTGGCGAAGTTCTTCGAGACCACGCCAAAGCGCCTGGGGTCGACGCCGATCATATCGACGGTCGGCTCGCCCTCGACGATCCATTCGGCGATCTGCCAGCCGGCGCCGCCGGCCGCGGTAACACCAAAGCTGTGGCCCTCGGAAATCCAGAAATTCGGCAGCCCGAAGGCCGGACCAACCATCGGATTTCCATCCGGCGTGTAAGAGATCGGGCCGTTGACGATGTCCTTGATGCCCGCGTTCTCGAAGGACGGCACCCGGTGGATCGCCGCCTCGACATGCGGCATCAGGCGCTCCAGGTCTCCCGGGAAAAGATCTTTCTCGAAGCTCGCGGGCACGCCATCGGCGAAACAGGCCGGCGCGCCCTTCTCATAGGGACCGAGGATCCAGCCCATCCGCTCCTCGCGGAAGTAATATGAGGAATCGGACTCGCGCAGCACCGGCAGTTCCGGGTTGCCGGCCTCGCGATATTCCTTCAGCACGGGGTCGACATCGGTGACGATATATTGGTGTTCGACCGGAATCGCGGGGATCTCCAGGCCGACCATCTTGGCCGTCGTGCGCGCGTAGTTGCCGGTGCAGCTGATCACATGTTCGCAGGTGATGTCGCCCTTGGTTGTCTTGACCACCCATTCGCCATCGCCGTTGCGCTCGATGCCGGTCACTTCGGTTTGCTGATAGATCTCGGCGCCCCGGGCCCGCGCGCCCTTGGCGAGTGCCATGGTGACGTCAACCGGCGCGATATGACCGTCGGTTGGGTGCCACAGCGCCCCGATCAAGCCGTCCATGTTGCCGATCGGCCAGAGCTTCTTGATCTCGTCGACGCCGATCAGGTGGCACTCGACACCGATCGTCTCCGCCGTGCATTGATAGTTTCGATACTCATCCATGCGCTCGCGGTTGCGGGCGAGTCGAAGGTTGCCGTTGACGTGCAGCCCCACGGCCTGACCGGTCTCGGCCTCCAGGGTCTTGTACAGCTCGACGGAATACTGATGCAGTTGGCCGACCGAGTAGCTCATATTGAAGAGCGGTAGCAGACCGGCGGCATGCCAGGTGGAGCCGGCGGTCAGCTCGGTCCGCTCCACGAGGACCACGTCGTTCCAGCCCTTCTTGGCCAGATGATAGAGGGCGCTGACGCCGACGACGCCGCCTCCGATAACCACCACGCGCGCGCTGGATTTCATTTCCGCCTCCCGTCCCGCCACCCCAGGAAAGGAACTCCGTGAAAGGGGTGATCGCACTTCATGCGAGAACTGCCACGTAATGACACGAGGGAGGCACGCGGAAGCGACAGGGGCGTGTCGGATTTGGAATGATGATAGCCTGTTCGTTTCGCTCGGGCTGTTGAATTACCGCCGCGGTATTCGCGTGAAAAGCCGTCTTGTCCGCGCCGCTTGCAAGAAGTAGCGGTCGGATTTGGGATGTTGACCTTTACAGCGTCGATCGGTTTGTCCTAGGGTCGGGAAAGATTGCGAGAAAATCGCAACGCGTGGCGGACCGAAAAAATTACGGTCCCGTCCAAGGGGGCAAGCGTTAGGGGTATCGCGCGCGCATGGCGGATGATTCGCAATCCTTCGTAAGATTTATGGACGTTCAGAAGACCTAAGACGGCGAGATTCTAGTCGTCAAGAACCTGAACCTGGATATTGCCACTGGCGAATTTCTGACAATGTTGGGGCCGTCGGGTTCCGGTAAGACGACGTGTCTGATGATGCTGGCGGGGTTCGAGACGCCGACCCATGGCAAGGTCATCCTTGGCGGGAATGAGCTCAACAACGTGCCTCCGCATAAGCGCGGGATCGGCATGGTGTTCCAGAATTACGCGCTGTTTCCTCACATGACGGTCGCCGAGAATCTGGCGTTTCCGCTTGAGGTGCGCGGCATGTCCAAGGCGGACACCGAGGCCAAGGTGAGGCGCGCGCTCGACATGGTCGAGCTTGGTGATTTCGGACATCGCCGCCCGGCACAGCTTTCGGGCGGTCAGCAACAGCGCGTCGCGCTGGCCCGGGCCTTGGTGTTTGAGCCGGATCTGGTTCTGATGGACGAGCCCTTGGGCGCGCTGGACAAGAATCTGCGCGAGCAGATGCAGTATGAGATCAAGCATATTCACGAAAATCTCGGCATGACGGTGGTCTACGTGACCCATGATCAATCCGAGGCGCTGACAATGTCCGACCGGATCGCGGTCTTCAATGACGGTGTCATTCAGCAATTGGCGCCGCCGGCGGATCTCTATGAGCGCCCGGAAAATGCCTTCGTTGCCCAGTTTATCGGTGAGAACAACCGATTGGTCGGCGAGGTCAAGTCGATCGACGGCGACACTTGCATGGTCGATGTCGGCGGCAACGTGATCCGCTCGTTCAGCGTGAACCACGACGGCGTGGGCTCGCGGTCGACCCTGTCCTTGCGACCGGAGCGGGTAACACTCAATCCAGCCGATGGTGTGTTCCCGAATGTGTTCGACGCCAAGGTCTTGGAACTGATCTATCTCGGCGATCATATCCGATGCCGGGTCGCGGTTTGCGGCAATGACGAGTTCATCGTGAAGGTGCCGAACGCGCACGGACAAATTTCCATCAAGCGCGGTGATGATGTTCGCGTGGGCTGGCAGGCTGAAGATTGCCGAGCCCTGGATGCCTAGGAGTTATAGGTTCGCGCGGGATGACGCTTGGGCGTTGTTCTGGCGCTTTCAACCGAGGTTTGGACATCCGTCCGAACCTTCAAGCGGCCGATACCAAGTTCGGTCAACCGCCGGCATAGCCGGTAATCAGTAGGAGAAATGGTAATATGAGACTACCAATCCTGACTGGCGCGGCCGTCCTAGGCCTCGCCGCTTTCGCGTCCGGTCCGGCGATCGCCGCTGACGCGCTTACCGTGGTATCGTGGGGCGGCGCCTTCACGAAGAGCCAGCTTGAGGCATATCACAAGCCTTACACCGCCAAATACGGCACCAAAATTCAGTCGGAAGACTATAATGGCGGCCTCGCCGAAGTCCGGGCTCAGGTTGAGACCGGGAAGATTACCTGGGATGTTGTGGACGTTGAGGTCTCGGAAGGCGTTCGCGGTTGCGATGAAGGTTTGTTCGAACCCATCGACACCAGCAGCCTGCTGCCCGCGCCCGACGGGACGCCCGCCGTGGATGACTTCATCCCGGGCAGCGTAATCGAATGCGCGGTGGCCACGATCGTTTGGTCGACGGTCTTTGCTTACGACGCCGATGTGATGACCGGCGCCAAGCCGACGACCTTGAAAGACTTTTTCGATGTGAAGAAGTTCCCGGGCAAGCGCGGCCTGCGCAAGACTCCGGTCGTGAACATGGAATGGGCGCTGATCGCCGATGGCGTTGCCCGCGACGACGTTTATGACGTGCTTTCCACCAAGGCCGGTCAGGATCGCGCCTTCAAGAAACTCGATTCCATTAAAGATCATGTTCTGTGGTGGGAGGCCGGTGCCCAGCCGCCGCAAATGCTTGCCGATGGCGAAGTCCTTATGACCTCCGCCTACAATGGCAGGATCTTTAATGCTCAAGCGACCGAGAATAAGAATTTCAACATCGTTTGGGATAACCAGTTGTTCGCTTTCGACTACTACGCGATCGTGAAGGGCACCAAGCGTAAGGACGAGGCCCTGCGCTATCTGCAATTCGCAACCGCGACCGAGCAGTTGGCTGCCCAGGCTTCTTGGATTTCCTATGGCCCCACCCGTAAATCTTCGGCTGGGATGGTTGGAAAGCACGCCATTTCCGGTGTGGATATGAAGCCACACATGCCGACGGATCCGAAGAACTTCAAGACCGCGTTGCTTAACAACTCGGACTTCTGGGCGGATAACCAGGACGAGCTGAACGAGCGTTTCAACGCTTGGCTCGCCAAATAATTCGACCATTCCGCGGGGGCTTAGGCTCCCGCGGAATTTTGTTCCTTTTCTAGAAGGATGAAGCATGACGGTCGACGCAGGCACAGCCCCCTCGGGGCCGATCCTCGCTGCTGACGGCACGCCTCTCAAGGTGAGCCTTCGCAAGGCGCAACGGGTACGCAAATTACGCGCGTTCGCGTTGGTGTTGCCTTTACTCGCTTTTGTCCTGATTACGTTTATTCTACCGATTGTCGACATGCTATTTCGCAGCGTCGACAACCCCGTCGTCGCTCGAAACCTGCCGATAACCCTCAACGTGCTTAAAGAATGGGACGGAACCGGCACCCCCGACGAGACGGCCTATGCCGCCATCGCCAAGGAACTTGTCGAGGCGCGCGAGAACAAGGAAATGGGCAAGGTCGCGACCCGTCTCAATTTTGAGACCAGCGGCATGCGCAGCCTGATCGGAAAGTCGGTTCGCAAGATTCGGCGCCTGAAAGAGGGGCCGTACAAGGAAGCCCTGATCAAGATCGACAAGCGCTGGGCCAATACCGAAATTTGGTCGACGATCAAGCGGATTGGCGCGCCCTATACCCATGTTCAGTATCTCGCGGCGTTGGACATGAAGACCCAGCCGGATGGCAGTGTCGGGATGCAGCCCGAGGACCGCCAGATTTATGGCCAGATCTTCATGCGGACGCTTTGGATTAGCTTGTTGGTCACGGGGTTCTGCCTG
Source organism: Alphaproteobacteria bacterium (assembly GCA_016780745.1). Taxonomy (GTDB): domain Bacteria; phylum Pseudomonadota; class Alphaproteobacteria; order Thalassobaculales; family Thalassobaculaceae; genus JADHLJ01. Next base: position 16,493 of record JADHLJ010000029.1, read on the forward strand.
TTGTTGGCCTATCCGGTCTCGTATCTGCTGGCGACGCTGCCGCTGCGGTACAGCAACCTGTTGATGGTTATGGTGTTGTTGCCGTTCTGGACCTCGCTGCTGGTTCGCACCACATCCTGGATCGTGCTGTTGCAACGCAATGGGGTGGTGAACGACCTGTTAGTGTGGGTTGGCATCGTCGGCGAGGATGGCCGAATACAGATGATCTATAATCAGACCGGCACCTTGGTCGCGATGACACAGATCCTGCTGCCGTTCATGATATTACCGCTCTATAGCGTGATGAAGACGATCTCGCCCTCCTATATGCGCGCCGCGCGTTCGCTCGGCGCCAAGCCGGCGACGGCGTTCGTGCGGGTCTACATGCCGCAGACCGCGGCGGGCGTCGGGGCGGGCTGTCTGCTCGTTTTCATCCTGTCCATCGGCTACTACATCACCCCGGCCTTGGTCGGCGGCCAGTCCGGGACGATGATCAGTAACTTCATTGCGTATCACATGAAGTCGTCTCTTAACTGGAGCCTAGCGGCGGCGTTGGGCACCATTTTGTTGGCGGCGGTCTTGGTCTTGTACTGGCTGTACAACAAGATCGTCGGCATCGATAACATGAAGTTGGGGTAAGGCGATGGCACTCCCACCTTATGTCGGCCCGGCGGGTAGGGCTTGGCACTATAGCTTCCTCATCTTTTGTGGGCTTGTGTTCCTGTTCCTGATCGCGCCGATCCTGGTCATCATCCCGCTGTCATTCAACGCCGAGCCGTATTTCACCTTCACCGAGGGCATGCTCGCCTTCGAGTCGGACGCCTATTCCACGCGCTGGTACGCCGATATCGTGAACAATCCGCAATGGGTCTTCTCGGCGGGGAACAGCGTTATCGTCGCGGTGTTCGCGACCTTGATCGCCACGGTATTGGGCACTGTCGCGGCCTTGGGGCTTAGCCAGGCGCATTTGCCGTACAAGCCGGCGGTGATGGGCTTGCTGATCTCGCCGATGATTGTGCCCTTGATCATCTCCGCGGCCGGTATGTTCTTTTTCTACTCCAAGATCGGCCTAGCCCAGACCATGCCGGGGCTGATTCTGGCCCATGCGGTGCTCGGCACGCCTTTCGTGGTGATCACCGTGACAGCGACCCTGGTTGGCTTCGATCACTCTCTTACGCGGGCGTCGGAGAACCTTGGCGCGGGGCCAACGCGAACATTCTTTAAGATCCAGATGCCGCTCATTCTGCCGGGTGTTGTCTCCGGCGGTCTGTTCGCCTTCATTACCTCCTTTGACGAGGTGGTGGTTGTGTTCTTCCTCGCCGGGTTTGAGCAGCGGACCATTCCGCGCCAGATGTGGGCGGGCATTCGAGAGCAGATCAGCCCGACGATTCTGGCCGTGGCCACAATTCTGGTCTGCATCTCCATCGCCTTGCTGACGACCGTCGAATTGCTCCGGCGTCGGAGCGAGCGGCTGCGGGGCATGTCGCCGGGTTGACGGTTGACGGCAAGCGGACCGGACCGGCTCTCTCGCTGGACAAATGGCGCGGCCGAGCGCATTCTCGGCGCTTGGTAAAAGACGGACCGTAAGAGACTGGGGCCGAAATCGTGTATCGCGACAATTCCCTCATTCCCAAGGAAGCGATCCGCATGGCGGCGTTGGGCGCGTTGGTGACCCAGGCCCGTTCCTATGCTGAAATCGCCGCCGAGGTGCGTCAATTCGCCGCCCGGATCGTGGGGCCCTCGCTGGACCTGCTTGGAACGTCCATCGAGCTGTTGAAGCTGGAAGGTTTGATCGCGCCTACCGGCGATGGCGCGGACCTTGACGCGGAGATGTTGTGTCTTACGGATGACGGTCGTCGCGCGCTTGAGGCTTATCTGACGACTAATATCCGCCCGGGCACATCCGATCTGAACAAGCTCGTCATCGCGCTGAAGCTGCGTTTCATCGACGTGCTTGGCGCCGAGGAGCGCTTGGATCAGCTTGAAGGCCTCAAACGGATGTATGAGGGCGAACAAGCGCGCCTCAGAGATCTGGCCGATCATGACGAATGGTCGGATGGCCTGATGCCGAGTTGGCTTGATATCGAGCTTGATATGGTGGCGCGCCGCATCCAGTGGTGTGACGGGCTTATTGGCGGCGACCCACGCTAAGGGATAGCGTTTTCGTTCCCTTTAACCAACGCCATTTTCCATGAATTTGAGAGTATTTTGCAGGGGTTTTACTTTCAGTTTGATTTAGTTAAAATTTATTGTAATTTATCTCCTTCCCTCTCATATATGACTCACCGCCACGTCATCCCGCTAGGGCGATTCCGCCCCCTGGGAGCGTCGGCGAGCGGAGGGTTCGATGGGACTTTTCAATTTCTTGCACGCCAAGGCGCACCCGTCCAATGTGTCGGTGGCCGAGTTGAGGCCGCGTGGCGATTCCTATGTCCGCATTGACGGGCGTGACTACGCACTCCAGGCCTGGACCCCCAGCGGCTTTTTGATCCGGCCCTATAACGGGGGCCTCGTCGCGGGCCAGCTCGCCAGGGTAGGTTTCGTCGTTTATGAATATCACGACCGGGAAGGCGCGCTTCGAATCGAGGATCAGGTGCGGATCGAGAGCATTGACGAAGCCGGCTTGCGCGGCCGCTGGTGGCATTTGCCAGAGCGCAAAAAGGCCGAGCTTGTCCAATACTTCGCGCGAAAGGCGGCGGAACAGGCTCGAAACTAGTCACCTGAATCTAAAGTTCGCCACATAAAGTTTGATTGGTGCTGACACAGAAGCGTTTGACGGCGGCGAGGATTTCGTCGGCTGATTTTGTCCATTTGTACGGCTTTGGTTTCTGGTTGTGCTGGCCGATGAAAG
>JADHLJ010000030.1 GCA_016780745.1 Alphaproteobacteria bacterium
AGTTCGCCGACGGCACGGGCGAAAAGGTTCGCTTGGTGTGATACGGCCTCAAGTTCGGCTTGAATAAGACTGCTTTGATAGCGGTCGAGGTAAAGAACGCCGACGAAAAGGATCGCGACGGCGAAGAGATTGATCGCCAGAATTCTAAGGGTAAGTCGTGATAGCCGGCGCTTTATTCGGCGGCGCGACCCGCCTTTATTCTCGGCCTCCGACGGGACGGCATCCTCTTCAACGCGGTCGGCGGTCTTTCGCGCGCGCTCCATTCCCCAATATGCCCCCCATGGTCGCCTAGTCGGTGGTGGCGGGCGCAACCGCCGGATCGCGATAACGGTAACCAACGCCGTAGAGAGTTTCGATTTGTTCGAATTCCGAATCCGCCACTTTGAATTTCTTGCGTAGGCGCTTGATATGGCTGTCGATGGTTCGGTCGTCGACGTAGATGGCGTCCCCGTAGGCCGCGTCCATCAATTGGTCGCGGTTTTTCACGTGGCCGGGGCGGTTCGAGAGTGACTTCAGGATCAAAAACTCGGTGACCGTGAGGGCAACCGGGCGCCCCTTCCAAGTGCATAGATGGCGCGAACCATCCAAGACCAGGTTACCGCGTGTGATCGTCGCCTCGGATTTTGGATCGGTCTCGTCCTGCGCCAGTTCCTGGCGCCGCAGTAGGGCCCGGATACGTTCGATCAACAGACGCTGCGAGAACGGTTTCTTGATGTAGTCATCCGCCCCCATGCGAAGACCAAGCACTTCGTCGATTTCGTCGTCCTTCGAGGTGAGAAAAATGACCGGTATATTGCTGTCGCGGCGCAGGCGGCTAAGGACTTCCATTCCGTCGAGACGCGGCATCTTGATGTCGAGTACGGCGAGATCCGCACGGCCTTGGCCAAGACCACGTAGGGCCTCCTCGCCATCCTTGAACGTCTGGACGGAAAACCCCTCGGCTTCCAAGGCCATCGAAATCGACGCTAGAATGTTTTGGTCGTCGTCAACCAGGGCGATTGTGTTTCCCATGGCTCACTTCTCCTTGCCAGTCATAATGCTGGTTCCGTCTCTATACGCTCAATCGGGCAAACATGTGGCGCGATTTGGGCGGATGTATCGCGCATCGAGGCACCGCGACCATTCTCGCCAGCCATTATATCGAAACGCTCGGGGACTGTCGCTTGATCATCGGGAAAGCCAAGGCAGATGAAAAACATGAAGACATTGACGCCAGGCGCGACGGCTAGGCATCTTCTTAGAAGTCGAGACCGTGCCGTATTGTCCACGCTGCACGGTGATAGATCGGGATGGCCACACGGCTCCTTGGTACTGACGGCATGCGCGCATGACGCGTCTCCGCTTCTTTTGATTTCCGATCTGGCGGAGCACACCCGAAACCTTGGGAATGATCCGCGGGTGTCGCTGCTGTTCGACGGTACCGAGGGATTGGACGATCCCTTGACCGGCCCGCGTGTCTCGGTTTTGGGGCGCGCGAAGATCACTTCGGACCCGTATTCGCGGGCACGGTTCCTTAGCCGCCATCCATCCGCGGCAATTTATGCGGGTTTCGCGGATTTCCAGCTCTACCGAGTTGAGATCGAGGCCGCTCACCTTGTGGCGGGGTTCGGCCGGATCGATTGGGTGGAGGGCGACGAAGTGCGTTTCGAATCGAGCAAACCGTTGATCGAGCAGGAGGCCGATATCGTCGCGCATATGAATGATGATCATGCCAGTGCGATTCAGATCTACGCCGAGCACCTTGCGGAAATGGAAGGCGAGGGATGGCGGATGACCGGTTGTGATCCCGAGGGTTTTGACCTGCGACTCGGAGGGAAAACCGCGCGACTCGACTTCGACCATCCGGTTCTGGACGGTGCCGGCGCGCGCGCTGAATTGGTGCGTCTCGCCAATCGCGCCAGAGCATTGCGAGGCAATGCCGTGATCGGATTACAATTGGATTAACATCGCCTGTTGATTTTTGAGCGCCGATACGCAATCACACCCCTAACGTGGCAACTGACCTTTGCGTCAGATAAAAAAATTCGGGTGGAGGACGCGGTGGCGAATCCGGCGGGGCCGATGGGCCAAGACGATCTCGGGAAACATGGCCTGTACAATACGGGTTCGGTTCATTGGAATTTGAGTGCGCCAGCGCTTTATCAAGAAGCCATTCGCCGGGGCGAGGGCGTGGTGACCGCTGGCGGCGCGTTGACCGTCAATACCGGCATCCATACTGGGCGCTCGCCGAAGGACAAATACATTGTCGACACCCCCAGCGTGCATGACAAAGTGAACTGGGGTCCGATCAACAAACCGGTCAGCCCCGAGATCTTTAACAAGATGCACCAGCGCGTCGCGGCCTATCTCCAAGGCCGCGACATTTTCGTTCAGGATTGTTTCGCTGGGGCCGACCCGGACCACCGGTTGAAGGTGCGGGTGGTCACCGAATCGGCTTGGCCAAACCTGTTCGCGCAGAACATGTTCATTCGGCCGACCGCTGAACAAAAGGTTGGGTTCGAGCCCGATTTCACGATCCTGCACGCGCCGGGTCTTCAGGCTCGGGGCGCGGACGATGGTTTGAACTCCGAAACCTTCGTCCTGGTGAATTTTGACGCGAAGATGGTGGTGATCGGCGGATCGCACTATGCGGGCGAGATCAAGAAATCGATCTTCGGCATTCTGAACTACCTGCTTCCCGACCGTGGCGTGATGCCGATGCATTGCTCCGCCAATGTCGGCGCCGCCGGCGACACAGCGATCTTTTTCGGCCTTTCCGGCACCGGTAAGACAACCCTGTCCGCCGACCCGAACCGGACCCTGATCGGCGACGACGAACATGGTTGGTCCTCGAACGGCGTGTTCAATTTCGAGGGCGGCTGCTACGCCAAGGTGATTAATCTTTCCGCCGAGGCCGAACCGGAAATTTACGCGACGACGCACCGTTTCGGCACTGTCCTCGAGAACGTGGTGTTTGATCCGGCCACCCGGGCGCTCGATCTTTTCGACGGTAGTTTGACCGAGAATACCAGGGCCTGTTATCCGCTTGAGTTCATCGATAACGCCAGCGCGACGGGCATGGCGGAGCATCCCAAGAATATCGTGATGTTGACGGCGGATGCCTTTGGCGTGCTGCCACCAATCGCGCGACTCTCCCCGGAACAGGCGATGTATCATTTTCTTTCCGGTTACACCGCCAAGGTCGCGGGGACCGAAAAAGGGATGGGCAGCGAGCCCGAGGCGACCTTCTCGACCTGCTTCGGAGCGCCGTTCATGCCGCGTCATCCCACGGTCTATGGCGAGATGCTGCGCGAGCGTATCGCCAGTCACCAAGCCACCTGCTGGCTCGTCAATACCGGCTGGTCCGGTGGCCGCGCGGGCAATGGCGGTGAGCGCATGAAGATCGCTTATACACGGGCGATGGTCAGCGCCGCGCTTGATGGCCGTTTGACGGCCGCGCCGTTGCGTCTGGATGAGAAATTTGGACTGAGCGTGCCGGAAAACTGCCCCGACGTGCCCTCGGACATTCTTCGACCTCGGACCACGTGGAACGACAAGTCGAGCTACGATACGACAGCCGCGGAACTATGCGGACGCTTTGCCGACAATTTCAAACAGTTCGAAACCCATGTCGGCGACGCGGTTCGCGCCGCCGGTATTCGTTCCGCCGCCTGAGCAATCGCATTGGCTCGTTGCTGAGCCTTCGCGCCGTTAACGACGCGGTGTGATGGTCGGTTCGAAAGACGGTTGATGCCATCATTTGAGACGCTCTTGGTGTTTACCGTGGCGGCGGTGGTGATGAACCTGTCTCCGGGCCCCTCGAATTTCTATGTGCTCTCGCGATCCGTGGGGCAGGGGACGCGTGCCGGGGTCCTGGCGGCGTCGGGTTTGGCCATTGGTAGCTTGGCGCATGTCCTGGCGGCGGCGCTCGGCCTTTCGCTTCTCTTCGAAGCCGACCCGCTGCTTTACACCACCTTCAAATTCGCGGGTGCCGCGTATCTGGTCTATCTGGGTATCAAAACGTTTGTGGCGAAAGTCGACCCCGATGTTTCGGTTGCGGTGGATCAACGAACGGGCGCGCGAATCCTGAAGGAAAGTATCTTGGTCGAGGTGTTGAACCCAAAGACCGCGTTATTCTTCATCGCTTTCCTGCCGCAATTCGTCGATCCCTCCAAGGCGGTCGCTCCGCAGCTTCTTGTCCTTGGCTTTGTCGTGACCTTGACGGCGATACCTTGCGATATTGTTGTCGCGGTGGGGGCGGGAAAGGTGGCTCGATGGGTGCGCGGCAATCTCGGCATCCAGCGTTTGCAGAACCGGGTATCCGGCGGAATTCTCGTTGGACTTGGCGCGTATGTTGTCCTCGAAGGACGTTTCGACTGATCCTGGCGCGAGATGGAGTTTAGGTCCGATGCGGGTTCTGGTGGTTGGTGGAGGACCGGCGGGGCTGTACTTCGCGGGGCTCCTTAAGCGTTCGAATCCCAGTCATGAGGTGACGATCCTGGAGCGAAATCCGCCTGGGGCGACTTATGGCTTTGGCGTGGTGTTTCCTGAAGCGGCGCTTGGTTATCTCGGCGACGCCGACGGCCCATCGCATGCCCGTATCGTTCAAGCACTGGAGACATGGCGCGATTTGACGATTGTTCACCGCGACCGCGCCGTTACGATCGACGGTAACGGTTTTTCCGGTATCGCGCGCCTGGAACTCCTGCGATTGCTGGCCGCGTTCTGCGAAGAGGCTGGCGTTGTCGTGCGTCATGGTGCAGAGGCGCGAGCGGAGGATCTTGAAGGATATGATCTGGTCGTCGGGGCCGATGGCATAAATTCCATGGTTCGGGAGTTGGGAGCCGCGACGTTCTGGCCTCGGATAGAAACCTTAACGAACTGGTTTATCTGGTACGGAACGCGCCGGGTTTTCGACACGCTGACCCTGACCTTTCGGGCCAACAATGACGGTCACTTCGTTGCTCATCATTATCGCTACACGCCTGAGATGAGCACCTTCATCGTCGAATGTGACGCCGAGACATACGACGCCGCCGGGTTCGCCGGCATGAGCGAGGTGGATAGCCAAGCCTATTGCCAACGCGTTTTCGCCGGTGATCTCGGCGATAACACGTTGACCTCAAACAACTCCACTTGGCGACAATTTCCTGTAACGAGCGTCGAGAACTGGATTGATGGCAACCGAGTTTTGATCGGCGATGCGCTGCGAAGCGTTCACTTTTCCATCGGGTCGGGCACGCGCTTGGCGCTGGAGGACGCGATCGCGCTGTGGCGGGCGCTTGTTGAGTTTCCAAACGATGTCGGTGACGCTCTGCGGGCTTTCGAGGCGGCGCGGCGCCCAGTGGTTGAGAAGTTGCTGAACGCGGCGGCGGGAAGTTATGGGTGGTACGAGAATATCGCCGAGCACATGCGGCTTGGTCCCTTTGATCTCGCCTATGACTACATGACCCGCAGCGGGCGGGTCGATGAGGCCCGTCTGCGAAACATCGCGCCGCGCTTCATGGATGACTATGATCGCTCGAGACTCGCCGGTTAGCTTGACTGAAATGGAATTGAGGTTTTTTGATGTACGACCTGCTTTCAGGCATGAGAGTTGTCGAGGGATCGGCCTTCGTCGCCGCGCCCTTGGGAGGGATGACGCTAGCGCAACTCGGCGCCGAGGTTATTCGTTTCGACCCCGTCGGTGGCGGCATGGACCACCGACGATGGCCTCTCGATGACCAGGGCAGGAGCCTGTATTGGGCCGGGTTGAACAAGGGCAAGAAGTCGATCGCGGTCAATACACGCGAGGAAGAGGGCCGGGAGTTGATCCGCGCCCTGATTTGCGAGCCTGGCCCCGATCGGGGTGTCTTCCTTACCAACCATCCACCAGGCGGTCCCTTCGGCTATGAGGCCTTGAAGACGCTGCGTGATGATCTGATCATGCTCAATGTGCTTGGTAGTCACGATGGATCACCGGCTGTCGACTACACCATCAATTGCGCCCTTGGGTTCCCCTTCGCCACCGGACCACGCGACAATGACCGACCGGTCAATCATCTGCTGCCGGCTTGGGATCTCGTGACCGGAAGCATGGCCGCGACGGGGATTCTGGCGGCGGAGAGGAAGCGGTCTCGGCAAGGAGGGGGGCGGTTGATCAAACTGGCGCTATCGGACGTTGGGATCTGGGTCGCGAGCGCGCTTGGTCACATCGCCGAAGCTGAACTTCTGGGGCGCAATCGGGTGGCGGATGGAAATCACGTTTATGGCGCCTTCGGACATGACTTTCCGACCGCCGATGGACAGAGGGTCATGGTGACGGCCTTGACCAAGGCCCAGTGGCGACGCCTGAAGAAGGCGGTGGAGATCGAGGAGGCGATTGAGCGGATCGAAAAAGAGCGATCACTTGATCTGGATAACGAAGGTGATCGCTATCAGGCGCGCGACGAGATCGTGTCGCTTATCGCGCCGTGGATGGCCGCCCGAGGCGTTGAAACCGTTCGCCGGGTGCTGGACGGCGTCGGTGTGTTGTGGGGGCCCTATCGGACTTTTACCGAACTTGTGCGCGATGATTATCGGTGCTCGACCGACAACCCCATGATGGGGCGGATTAGCCAACCTGGTATCGGTGAGTATTTGGCGGCGGGTCTGCCGCTGCGATTCTCTGACATCGAGTCGTTGCCGGTCGCGCCCGCGCCTGTCCTGGGAGCGGATACCGACGCGGTTCTCGCTGACGCGCTGGGTATGCCGGGGCACGCGATCGCCGATCTTCACGATCGGGGGATCGTCGGCGGTCCCGTGGTTTAAGCCTGGTCGCGTTCCAGAACCGCTAAACGGCTGAGCAACCCATCCATGTCGACGTAGCATCCTTGCAGATGGCGTTGACCGGCGCTGGAAAAGGCGGTGCGACCATGCAGCACCCGACGATTGTCGACAGCGAAAAGTTCACCGGGCTCAAGCTTGAAGGAAAGCGCCGCGTCCGGATCGAAAAGACATTCGGCGAACCGACGATAGGCGTCATAAAAAGCGGGCGCATCTGCCATCGCGATGTCGAGCGGCGCCAGGGACCGATTGTTGAAGCGAACCTCGATAACCCGACCGTGATCGTCCACGTTAATCATTGGGCGCCGGGCCGTAAGCTCGGTGTTGCCAGAGCGATAGGTGAACCGGACCCATGTTCGGCTGAGAATGTCGAAAGCCGACTTATCGCGTAGCCGCAAGTGTTCCGCGGCATTGAAGCCATCCACGAGAACCGTCTCTCCGCCGGCGCTATCGTTGCGCAGGCAGTGCAAGAGTTGGATGCCCGGCACTGGGTCTCGGTAGGGATTATCGGTATGAACCGATAGCGCCATGCCGGTATAGGCGAGGTTGACGGGGTTTACCTCGGCGCGGACGTCAAACAAGCGACCGTAATTCGTCTCGCGCACGAACCCGAATCGTTCGGCGACCTCCAGTACCATCCCCTGCTTGTCTGGGAGGTTCGTTAGAACCGCGAAACCATGATCTCTTATACCGGCGAGCCAGGTTGTTAGATGCGCTGGTTCGGCCGAAAGTCTTTCCCAGCACGCTTTCGGCGGCCCTTGCTCGAAATCTCGCCTGCTCCAGGTCCGGGGACCGGCCTCATCGCGCGCACTGGTTGCGATGAGATTATCGATCGCGAATGTCGCGGTCATGTTGTCCGGTGAGAATGTCAGGCTAATCGACGACGCGGTCGAGGTTTCGATCGCCGTGATCCGTGGATCGGACGGAAGGTCGGTGATATTGGTCAGTTTTTGGCCGTTCCCTGGATCACGGTCATCCGGGACATTATCCCGCAGCCAGAGCGCCGGAAGGCGCGTGGTGGTTGCGCCGGCGGAACTTATGACAAGAGTTCGTCCGTCATCGACGACTTCCAAGGTCGCGGTGCGGGAGGATGCGCTCATATCGTGGCTCCCGTGTCACAGGGTCGTCCGGTCAACGCTACCCCTTTAACGCCGCCAGGTACCGTCCAAGCCCTTTTGGTCGAGCCAGTCGGCGAACGCCTCGGGTTGGTACCGTGATCTTGCCCAGTCGGTGATTGTCAAACCGCCATGATCCGCCTCGAAATATCTCGGGAAAGACCGGATCCAACGTTGATAGCGTTTTGGCAGATGTAAATATGGAAAAACCGCCATCTGGCGGCGAGCGTCGGCGATACCGTCAAGGCCATCGCGATGCAGAATGTAGATCGCGGCGGCCAATGCCGTCCGATCCGCGCCGCCCGAACATTTGATCAGCAGTGGGCGCGGCGCCGTCTCGAAGGCATCAAGAAGATCGATCAGCATTTGCTTCTTGGGCAATCGCCGTGAGTGAAGCGGTCGATCAAGATAGCCGATCTCCAGACCCTCGCACGCGGCGCGTTCGGGAGAATACCAGGTCGATTTCGGGTTCTCGCCCCGCAAGTTCACGACCGTCGCGATACCATGTGCCGCCAGGAGCGGCGTAACGTGACCACCATACATCTGAGCCGAGCGGTATAAGCCCTCGTCAACCCGATGCCAGTTATAGGCGCGGGCCAGGACAAAGTGCCAAGGTGACAGGGTGCCGCTCCTATTCCGGCATCCAGGTTGCCGGATCGGCGGCAACCTGATCGCGAGAGGCGGAGTTCTTGACCTGATGCTCGCCGCCCTCCTCGGATGGCGGGAACCAGACCCAGGGGATCCCTTTCTCGCCGGCATATTTCAGCTGGGCATTGAGTTTTCGGTCTTCGTGGTACTGCTCGACCTTAAAACCCCGGGACCGCAAGGTGTGGGCGGTTTCCCGCACCAGATCATAAGGGGCGCCGCGGGTATGAGCGACCAGGATGTCGGTCGGTGCCTTGCGTCCCGCCTCGATGCGACCCTCGCGCATGAGCTTGGCGAAGATACGTGTCAGGCCGATTGATATGCCGATGCCGGGCAAGCGCTTGCTGACCAGATCGCCTACGAGGTTGTCGTATCGTCCGCCACCGCACACCGTCGGAAAGTCTGGAAAGTCCGCGAACTTCGCTTCGTAGACCGTGCCGGTATAGTACGCGAGGCCGCGAGCAATCGAGAGATCGGCGACGAACGCGCCTTCGGGAAAACGTTCCAACTCCCGCATCACGAAGTGGAGTTCCTCCAAGCCTTGTTCCAGCAATTCGGAGGTGACGCCGAGCGCCTTGACCCGTTGGACGACCGAAGCATCGTTGCCTTGGATCTCCGCGAGCCCGAGAACTTTCTCGATGGTCGCGCCGTCGAGCCCGAGTTCCTCGGTCAGCATTGTGCCGACGCCTTTCGCGCCAATCTTGTCCAGCTTGTCGATGATGCGGATCGCATTGCCGGCATCGGTGATGCCGAGCCCGGCATAGTATCCCTCGAGGACCTTGCGGTTGTTGATTTTGGTGGTTAGCGGCCCGGCCCCAATCGCCTCCACCGCCTCGTGCATGATGACCGGGATTTCGGCATCGAAATGCAGCGGGATCTCGCGGGTATCGACGACGTCCACATCGCATTGCAGGAATTCGCGAAAGCGACCGTCCTGGGGGCGTTCGCCGCGCCAGGCCTTCTGGATCTGATAGCGCTTAAACGGGAAGGTAAGATCGTTCATGTTGGCGGCAACGTAACGCGCCATCGGCACCGTCATGTCGTAGTGTAGCGCGTAGGTCGGCTCCGCCTTGTCCGAGGGGTCGGCCATCAGACGGCCGATCGTGTAGATCTCCTTGTCGGTGTCGCCCTGTTTCAACAAGACCTCGACCGGTTCGACGGTCCGGGGTTCGATCGAAGCGAAGCCATAGCTTTCGAAGACCGACCGCAACTTGTCGATCCACTCCAACTCCACCATCCGATATTCCGGCAGCAACTCCGGAAAGCCACTGATCGGGCGGAGTTTTTCCTTCGGGGTCATGCGTGATGACATGGGTCTCACCTTCGGCCGTGTTCGGCCATGTTTCAGGGCAAGATCGCCCGCGCCGTCGCTACGCCATGCCGATCGCGTGTTGATAGAGCTGCAGCAGCTCCTCCTGCTCCTGGCGGTCTTCGCGATCAAGTTTCCGCAGGCGGATAATCTGGCGCATGATCTTCACGTCGAAGCCATTGCCCTTCGCCTCGGAGAATATCTCCCGGATATCGGCCGCCAGCGCCGCCTTTTCCTCTTCCAGACGTTCAATGCGCTCGATATAGGAGCGTAACTGATCGCCCGCGATGCCGCCTACCTCGGCCATGATACATCCTCTTCCATCAGTGATCGGGCCGGACAATAGTCGTCCTCCCGGTCGCTAGCAAGGGGTTGACGTTATAGAACAAACCATGAACAATGGTGAAATCATGTGCGACCCAAGAATTGCCGAAAAGCTGGCCCGTGATCTTTGGTGCTGCTTCGATGAAAGGCGTTTCCGAGATGCCTCGAAAATTTTGGCCGAGGACTTCGAGGCCGCCTGGCCGAACACGTGCGAGCGAATATACGGCGCGGAGAACTTTATCGCGCTGAACGAGGCTTATCCTGGGTCCTGGCGGTGTACCGTGGAAGACGTCAAGGCAACATCTGATGGCGTGGTGACAACCACGAGGATCAGCGATGGGTCGCTCGAGGTTTTCGCCATTTCCTTCCTTGAGGTGAAGGACGGTCGGATCTCTCGGGCCGTGGAGTATTTTTGCGATGTGATCGACCCCCCCTTCGATCGTTCGAATTGGGCCGAGCGATATTAGTTCCACTGGGACACGTGCGATGCCGCGTGGCGGATCGTTTTGGTTTAGTTCGATTTCTTGACACAATGGCTCCAGCGCCAAGGATGGCGCCACGCGATAGTCGATGGGCCGTCTACCGGTGATTCATTCATGATTGAGCAGCTGATAACATGGCTCTTCCCTGTTTCCTCGATTGTCGCGGGGCTGGCGGCGGCGGGTGCCTTGGTCGCGCAAAAGGGTTCGAGCGTCCATCGACGCGCGGGAAGGGGCGGCTGTTTGGGCGTGCTTGTAGCGGCGGCCTGCGTGATCTGGATGAGTCTCGACGCGAACGACTATATGAAGCTGTTGCTTGCGGCGCTCGCGGGATATCTGGCCATCTCAAGTTATCGAGCTTTGTATCTGAAACGTCCGGTCCCGCGCGCGACGTTCGGCCCGACCCGCGCGGGGCCTCTGGATAAGGGGGTGGCGCAGTTTCTTTTGATCGCCAGCTGCGCGATTTGCGCCTGGGGGATGATGGCCGTTCCCTTGAGTTTGGATGCTTTCACGAGAGCCGGAATCGAGCCGGCTTTCATGATCGGTATTGGTCTGTTCGGGGCGATGCTGGCGCTGCGTGACATGCGGCGGTTTCGCGCTAGACACCTCGATCCCAATGGCTGGTTGGTTATTCATGTCACGCGGATGATGGCTGGCTTGGCGATCGTCGGCGTTCTTGCCGCTGAAGCGTACCTGACGGTCTTTAGCGAGTTTGAGCGGTGGGCGGCGCCGGCGGGCTTGGGCGCGGTAAGCGTTGGTTTCGCTGTGATGCTTCTGACTCGTCGGCTCGGACGTGATGGAGACCCGAGGGCTATCTACGATATTCGGATCGCTGAACCGGATAAAACCAGAGACACGCCCTAGGAGATGGAAGGGTAACGGTTAGGGCGTGGTTTCGCCCATCCGGCAGATCAGTTCCCACTGATCCGCGCTCACCGGCACGACCGACAGCCGGGATTGGCGAACCAAACCGAACTCGGAAAGCCGCTCCTCGGCCTTGATTTCAGCCAAGGTCACGGGGCGGGTGAAGGGCCTGACGGCCTTCACGTCAACCATGCCGAACCGCCCGGAGGCATCCGTGTCATCGGGATGATACTCGGCGCAAACCTCGACGATGCCCACGATCCGTTTTTCGTTAACCGAGTGATAAAAGAAACCGAGATCGCCGATCTTCATCGCCTTCATATTGTTGGAGGCCTGGTGGTTGCGCACCCCGTCCCAACCCGCGCCCTTGTCGCCTTCCTTCACCTGATCGTCCCAGGACCAGGTGCCGGGCTCGGACTTAAACAGCCAATACGCCATTGATGCATCCTCCCTTGGGCGAGTGAGACTTGACAAGCCGATCCCGCCCACCTCGCTTCGTTATCTTAATGCGATTCCCAACAGTACGGAAATCCTGCCCCATCGATCACCGGTCGATTTCAACGATCCATTTCGGCGCGCAAGGGCCGGCTCATCAACCCGGCGATTGCCTGCCGCAGATCGGTTCCTTTGTTAAGGACTTCGTCTACGGCTTGGCAGATCGGCAGGTCGATCCCGAGGGTGGATGCGCGTTTCATCGTCGCCCGCGCCGTGTGCCGACCTTCCACCACACCGCCCATTTCTTCCAGGATTGTCTCCAGTGGCACGTTCCGCCCCAGCGCCTCGCCAAATCTGAAATTGCGCGATTGGCGGCTGGCGCAGGTCATCGCCAGATCTCCGAGCCCCGCGAGGCCGGCCATCGTCTCGCGCCGCCCGCCTAGCGCGGCGGCAAGGCGCGTTGCCTCGGCGAGGCCGCGGGTTATCAACGCGGCGCGCGTGTTCTCACCCATTCCGATCCCCGCCGCGATGCCGCAGGCGATAGCCAGAACATTCTTGATCGCTCCGCCGACTTCCGCGCCAACAATGTCATCGGACACATAAGGTCGAAAGGTCGAAGTGCCGATTGCGCCGGCGATTGCCGCGGCCCGAGTTTGGTCCTCCATGGCCAAGGTCACGGCGGTTGGCATGCCCCGCGCCGCCTCGGTCGCGAATGTGGGTCCCGAGAGACAAGCCAAGCGATGATCAGGCATGACCTCGCCGATAACCTCGGTCATCAACAAGCCAGTCTCGGTTTCAAGGCCCTTGGCGCAGCAGATTATCGGGCAGGATGTGGGAGCGACCGAGACTAGCGACCGACACAAGGCGCGGACCGTCTGGGCGGGCACCACCAGAAGAATGGCGTCGGCATCGCGAAATAAATCCAAGTCGTCGGTAGCTGTTATCCGTGTGTCGAGAATCGTTCCCGGCAGATAGCGATGATTTTCGTGGGTCCGGTTGATCGCCTCGACCATCGTGGGATCTCGCGCCCAAAGCAGCGTCTCGGCCCCCGCCTTCGCCGAGATATGCGCTAGCGCGGTGCCCCAGGCCCCTCCGCCAACCACGCCGATCCGGTCGATCTTCATGCCTTAACCCCCGCGCCGGGCGCCCGGGCGGCGTTGGGGTCCAGCGGCCATCGGGGACGCGGGGCGAAATCCAACGCGTCGACATCACCAGCCCGAAGCCTCTCCACGCCCGCCCAGGCGATCATCGCCGCGTTGTCCGTGCAGAGCGCGGGAGGCGGCGCGACAAACCGCATGTCCTGTCCTTCGGCGAGGCCGCGCAGAGTGGTCCGCAATGTTTGGTTCGCGGCAACGCCGCCGGCGACCACAAAGGGGTGGCCTGAGCCCTGCTCCCGTTGAAACACCTCAATCGCGTGGGCGCATCGATCGGCGAGACTATCGGCAACGGCAGCCTGAAACGAGGCGGCGAGATCACTGATGTCCGAGGGCGCGAGGTTCTCCAACCCCTCTATTTTTCGACGTACCGCCGTTTTAAGGCCGGAGAAGGAGAAATCACAGCCCGACCGGCCCATCAACGGGCGTGGCAAGGCGAAGCGGCTGGGGTCTCCGTCGCGTGCCGATTTTTCGACCGCCGGTCCACCGGGATAACCAAGGCCGAGCATCTTCGCGGTCTTATCAAACGCTTCACCCACGGCGTCATCGATCGTAGTGCCGAGGCGTCGATAGTCGCCAACTCCCTTGACCGCCAGCAACTGACAATGCCCGCCGGAAACCAGCAGCAGCAGGTAAGGAAACTCGACGTTGTCGGTGAGGCGCGCCGTAAGCGCGTGACCCTCCAGATGGTTGACGGCGATAAACGGGCGCTCGGCCGCCAAGGAAATGCCCTTGGCCATGGTCGCGCCGACCAGCACTCCGCCGATCAGGCCCGGGCCACCGGTTGCCGCTACTGCATCGAGATCACCGAACTCGAAACCGGCTTCACCCATCGCTTTTTGCACGATCACGTCGAGATTCTGGACATGGGCGCGCGCCGCGACTTCCGGGACGACGCCGCCAAAGGGGCGATGATCGTCGAACTGGGAAAAAATAATATTGGACCGGATCGTCCGATCACCGGTCACGATGGCGGCGGCGGTTTCGTCACAGCTCGACTCGATGCCGAGGACAACGGGCGAGGCGGTACCATCGGACATGGCGGTATTCGTCCTTTCCTTGCTCTCGCGCCCGGTCTACACAGGCAAACCATGGATGACCAGAACAAAGGCGCGGCTTTGATCCGCATTGGCACCCGGGGCTCCAAGCTTGCCTTGGCCCAAGCCGAGGAGTTGCGCGCTCGATTGAGCGCCGCGCATCCCGAACTGCGAGCCGAGGGCGCCATCGAAGTCGTGGTCATTACAACCACCGGTGACGCGGTGCGCGATCGGGCGCTCGCGGAGATCGGGGGTAAGGGCCTGTTCATGAAGGAAATCGAGGAGGCGTTGGTCGATGGCCGAGTCGACCTCGCGCTGCATTCCATGAAGGATGTGGAAACCTTTCTGACACCGGGTACCGAGATCGCGTGCGTTTTGCCGCGCGAGGATCCGAGGGACGCGTTTCTCTCACCGGTCGCGGATCACATTGATGACCTGCCGCACGGCGCGGTCGTCGGAACCTCTTCGGTGCGCCGCGCCGCGTTGGTCAAGAATCGGCGGCCTGATCTCGAAACCGTGCTTTATCGCGGTAATGTCGATACAAGGCTGGCGAAACTGGAGGCCCGAGAGGTCGACGCGACGTTGCTGGCGTTGGCGGGTCTCAATCGTCTGGGGCTCGGCGGGCGCGCGACCCGGATTCTAGAACTCGACGAGATGCCTCCGGCTGTGGCCCAGGGGGCGATAGGCGCGCAATGCCGTATCGCGGAAACCGAGGCCGACATCCGCTTGCGCGGCTGGCTCGCGGCGATCAACGACGCGGAAAGCGAAATCCAAATTACCGCGGAACGCGCCATGCTCGCGACCCTTGATGGCTCTTGTAGGACACCGATCGCCGGGCACGCGGTTCTGGCCAAGGATGGATCGCTTACCTTGACGGGACACGTGGTGTCGGAAGATGGCGCGCGGCTGCACAAGGCGTTTGAGACGGGAGGCGCCGACGCGCCGGAAGCGCTGGGCCAAACGGTCGGCGCTCGCTTGTTGGCGCTCGCGGGCGCGGATTTGGCCCGATAAAGCATGCGTGTACTCATCACCCGGCCCTTTTCCGAGGCGGAACCGCTTGCCGAGATCCTGCGAGAGCGGGGTTTCGAGACATGTATTTCGCCGGTCATGGAAATCGTGCCGCTGGAATTCATACCGCCTTCGGATAGGAGCTATCGGGCGGTCGTGCTGACCAGCGGTAATGCCGTTGGCGCCTTGGTGGCGGCCAAGCTGCCCCCGGATCTGCCGGTTTTCTGTGTTGGTGACGCGACGGCGCGACGGCTTGCCGCGACCGAGTTCACCGATATTCGCTCGGCCTCGGGCGACTCCGAAGACCTGGTTGCCTTGATCGCTCGGGATCTCAAGCCCGCCGGCGACCCGTTGCTATACCTGTCCGGAATGATGATCGCGGCGGATATCGGCGCCGCGCTTGACGATGCGGGCTTCGCCGTTGACCGCCATGTCGTCTATCGCGCGCAGGGAATCGCGACGCCGAACGAAGCGGTCGTCGCCGCCCTGGCGGCCGGGAGTGTTGACGGCGTGTTGCTTTATTCTCCGCGCTCGGCCCGGATCTTTCTCGACCATCTGAACTGCGCGAAACTCGATTTGATGGCCAAGGAAATGACGGCTTATTGCATTAGCAACGCCGCCGCCGATGTCGCGAGAAATCTCCAGTGGCGCAAAGTGGCCATTGCGAGTCGGCCCACGCAAAAGGACCTATTGGCGCTGTTGCCCAAATCGTGACACAAGGCGGCGATATGCTGTTATTGTCCAGGTTCAATCAACCCAGCGAGCACTGCCATGTCGGCGAGCGACGAGAAGAAATCGGACGCGAATGACACTTCCAGTGAAGATGTCGAAGCGACGCCCGGACCCACTATCGACCATGACGTGGCCGGCGCGGCCAAGGCATCACCTTTTCTTCGCAAGCTGAAGCTTTATGGCGCGCTGCTGGGCGTGCTTGTTGTCGCGGTTCTTGTTGCCGCCGGAACCTATCCATATTGGCGCGCGGATGCCGCTCCGGTGCTGGAGCGGGTTGGTCTCGATCTGGAAAACCTGGAACAACGGCTAAGTATTCCGCGCTGGGCGATCACGCATGGCCGTGAAGAGTCCAGCCCCGTTGCCACCGCGGACAAGGCGGTCGTGCCGGCGCCGGAGCCCAAGACCGCGCTCGAGACTGAAACCGAAACATCGCCGGCTCCGGCGGCTCCAGCCGACGTCGCGTTACCAAAGACGGTGAGCGCGCCCGAGCCCACGCCTCTATCGCTTACCGAGGCTTGGCGTGACGAAATGACGGCACTGGTCGATCGTCTGGAATTTGTGCAAGAGCGGATCGCCCGAGTCGAAGAACGATTGCACGCCTTGGAAAACGCCGCGCCGGTGCCCCAGGCGAATGCGACAAGCGAAAACGCGCTGAACATCCCTTCGGATTTCGTGGAACGGGTGGAGATTCTCGCCGCGCGCCTGGCCGAGCTTGAAGGGCATCAATTGGCGCTTGAGAACGACTCACGGACTCCGGCGCCCGCCGCCGATAACAGCGCGCTGATCGCGACCGTTGTGAGGCTCGCCGAGCGGGTCGCGGCGATGGAAGGTCGTGGATCCGAAGGGGCCTCGGAGGTAGCGGCCCTGCGCGAGGACACGCTGGCATTGGCAAATCGCTTGAGCGGCCTCGATGACAAGGTCGGCTCGGTAGGCGCCGCTCTGGCCAGGGAAACACCGGAACGTGACCGCGCGACTCTGTTGCTTTTGAGTGTCGGACAGTTGGCGGTCGCGACCTCGGGCGCCGAGGCCTTCGAGACACAATTGGAAGCCGTCCGCGCGGTTTCGGACGGCAAGGCCGAATTGGCCGAGCCCCTGGAACGGCTCGCACCTCATGCCGGGACCGGCGCGCCGACCCTGGTGATGCTGAGAAGCGCTTTCGCCGGTGCGTCCGACGCGGTGGTGCGAAGCCGGGATGTCGGCGCCCCCGAAGGCGTGCTAGGGCAAACGCTCTCGCGGGTCGCCTCCTTGGTGACCATTCGCAAGGTCGACGGACTGGCGCCCGAGACGGTTGATGGCGCGCTGGCTCTCGCCGACGCCGCGCTTGCCGACGGGGATCTCTCCGCCGCCATCGGCGCTCTCGAGGGATTGACCGGCGCGCCCGCGCAAGCGGCGATGGCCTGGCTGGCCCAGGCACGGGCGCGGGTGGCGGTTGACGGCGCGCTCTCGGATTTGCAGACGGCGGCGATACGCGCGCTCGCGGCGGCGGAGTGATCGGCCATGTGGCGCGCTTTATTCTATTTCGTCCAAGTCGCGATCCTGGTGGCCTTGGCGGTCTGGTTGACCGACAATCCCGGCAAGGTCGAGATCAATTGGCTCGGCTATCGCATCGAGACCTATTTCGGCGTCTTGATGCTGGTCGGCGTGGTCGCGGTGCTTGCCCTCGCGCTGGTCTACAGGCTGCTTCGCGGGGTTCTGGTGGCACCGGGAGCGTTTCTGACCCGCCGGCAGTACCGACGCCGCGAGGATGGGTACAGAGCCCTGGCGCTCGGGATGGCCGCGGCATCGGCCGGCGATCGCGAGGAGGCGAGACGGCTGGCGCGCCGCGCGGACTCCCTGCTCCAGGACCCTGAGTTGACCCGGCTGCTCTCGGCCCAGGCCGCGACCTTGAACGGCGATCCCGTCGCCGCGCGGCGTTATCTCGACGCGTTGGTTGAGAACGAGGAAACCGCGTTTCTTGGGCTTACCGGACTGATGCGCCAAGCGATGGCCGATGGTGATGATGTCGCCCTGCTTGGCCTGGCCGAGCGCGCGCACAAGATCAGGCCGGATTCGGCCTTTGTCGTCGACACGCTGTTCCGGCTGCAAACCCAGGCGGCGCGGTGGGACGAGGCCCAAGCGACCTTGTTCGACGCGGTTCGCCGCAAGGTCAAATCCGAAGCCCAGGCGATTGGTTACCGTGCGACGATCTTTACCGCCCGCGCCATGGAGGCCGAGGCGGCGGGGCGTATCTCCGAAGCCTCCGATCTCGCCGACAAGGCCTTGGGCACGGATGATGGTTTCGTGCCGGCCGCCGTAATCAGTGCGAACACTCTGGAGCGTGACGGCAAGGGGCGACGGGCGATCCGGCTGCTGGAGGAGTTTTGGCCACGCGCGCCCCATCCCGACGTGGTGGAAGCCTATCTCAAGCAATGGCCGCTTGAGGCACCGCTGGATCGGTTGAAGCGTATCCAGCATCTCACCGCCAAGAACGCGGGAGAGATCGAGAGCAGGATCGCGCTGGCGGGGGCGGCGCTGGAGGCCAAGCTCTGGGGGGAGGCCCGGCGTAATCTGACCGGCCTTCCCGACGCCGAGGTCACAGTCCGTGTCTGTCGTCTGATGGCGCGTCTGGAGCAGGACGAGCACGCTGACGCAGCGGCGGCCCGGGTGTGGCTGGATCGCGCCGACACGGCGGCCCCCGACAAGGCCTGGACCTGTGGTACCTGCGGTGCCGTAGCCCCCGAATGGTCGGCTTTGTGCGGCAACTGCGAGGCTTTCGACACGGTTTCCTGGAAACAACCACCTCGGGTTTCGGTGCTGCCGAGCCTGCCGGCGATGGGAACGGTCGTGGATGCCGAGATCTCCGACGAACCCGCGGAAGTCGATACCGTCGACGATGCGCCCGATCCTGAATCACCGGTCGAGGAACGCCAGGCCTCTTAGGATCAAACGGTCTTTTGGCAAAACCGGGTGACGAAATAGATAAAATTGTATATAGTGTGGGGAGCGTACTAACCCACGCACCATCCGAAGTGATGGAAACGGCGTCCAGAAGGGAGGCCAACGATGGTTGAGATCAGCGCCTTCAACGCGCGCGCCAGCGTGACCGCGGTCCTGCAGGCCAACCGTGTCTCGCCGCCGGACGGCGAGACCTCCGCCAACAAAATCGTTTCCGACGGCAACACCGCCGACATCTCTTCCAGTTTCTCCCAAGGACAGTCCTTCCGCTTGGCGTCGCGGACCGAGGCATCGGTTTTCGCGGTGGATTTGCGGGCCACCGGCCGCGAGACCGAAG
>JADHLJ010000031.1 GCA_016780745.1 Alphaproteobacteria bacterium
CAGTCTCTAGCGATTTCGCCTCTATCAATGCGCACGCAGCCTGAAAATCGCCGTCAAAGCGTGTTGATACCAAAACCCAGCTGGCAGCTATGAAAATAGCACATGCGATGAGTATTCCCGCATTCCGGGCGACGCCACTTCCCTCGACAGCCCACCAGAAAGCGGTGCCCCGGCTCGCCTGGAGTTCGCCGATCGTCGCCGACAAGTCCACCCGCTCCTTATTCGACTTTTCGTTGCCTTTTTCCTTGTCGAGATTGACAAGGGCCTGATACCGCCACCCCAAACTGGCGGTATCACGCGTTGCCCTCAGGAAAAATCCACGCGCCCATCCCAAGATCCCGAACACTCCGACGAAGAGAGTTAGCCACCACCAATGCTTGAACAAACCTTCGATATATCCCCCAATCATGTCAGGCACGATGGCGGAGATAACTCCCGCCAATAACGCAATGAATGGGTCCACGCTGACACTCGGATCGGGAACATGCAGTGAGCTGAACACCAAGGATACGGCGCCCACAAAGAGCGTCGAATACAGCATGACGAAATATAACGGGATACGGCACGCGGCGAACCAGCGCGCCGTGTCGGAGGCTTGCTTCAACTCGGGAACGGGTGAGCCATCTATCACCGCGTACCTACTTGCCTCGTCATCTTCGGCTTCTCCCGTCGTCCAGATGCGATAATTGGCCGGTATGTTCGCCGGCGCATATCCCGCCGTCCGGTCCGCGATCCGCTCGAAAACACTTTCGTGAATGACGGGCCGCCCGTCCTTGCATGCGGTCTTGCAGAATTTCTCGATATCCCTTGGTCGATACCGGTAGAAAGCTTTCACGCCCGTGCGAGAATCGTACATCATACCGTGGGAATTAGCGGTATCCCGGTACCGATCGATCTCTCCTTCAATGAAAGACAACACTGGCCCCTTACCCTTCACGGAGGCGGCTATGGCGCGGTCGATCATCCAGACCAACGTGTTCAAGGACAACGAATCCTTCGGGTAACCACCCCCGATGTTCGAATGCATGCCGGTGAACCAAACCTGATCAACAACCTGTTCCGGCCCCGCCAGCCCTTCGGAAAACATGACGGGATGAAAGGTCTTACGTTGATCGTCGATCGCGATCGCATGCGCGACGTTCAAAATGCGCGGGTTCAAATCATGATCATACGAGCGCTTTCCGAGAACCTTAGGACCAAACCACTCCCTCAGCTCATCAAAAGGCACCCCTATCGCGTCAACCGTATCCCATACCCCGAGAAACCTAATCTCGCGCTTTGTCACCGAGTATTCCGAGGAATTCTTCAACTCGTCCCATTCTTGGTCGCTCCATTCGTCACAGCACCATTTGCGAAACTCCTCAATATTGAGCGCCGCGCTTTTCTCCGGATCGTCGTGCTTCGGCAACTTGCGATAGGCGTCAAAAAGCCTGTCGACGGCCTTGTTCAGTTCTCCCGGCGTTCGATATTGATAGCGATCCAAGACACCGAAATTGGTGATCAAGCCGGCCAAGGCCCGGGCGGTGTAGGCACCGCGGCTGAACCCGAATAGAAATATCTCATCACCTTCGTTATAGACACGGACAAGGCTTGTGTAGAGATCCTTGATGTTTTGGCTCAAGCCCCAACCAAAGGCACCGCCGATGGTTTTGAGGATTTTGTGCTCATGGGTGCCAACGCCGTCATCATGGAAGACAATCTGATCACGGCCCGTCAGATCGACGGCCTGGTAAAGTCGCCACACATTCGTTCCGTTATCCTTGCCGCCCGAGTTTCCGGTACCGTCCGAGCATAAAATAATGTTAGCCATATCACCTCATCTCCAAAAAATCGCATTGGCATAATTTAAGATTTAATATCGATGCGCAATACTTCTAACTATTTCAAAGAGCCCAGGTGAGATAACGCCATTGCACGAGCGATCGTAAAACCACCGAAAAGACGCGGGCCCCGGCGTGCCGACCGATTCCGTCGACAGGACCAACCCCGATCTATCCAACTTTCACCGGATATGATACCGAACCTCCAGATCTCAGCCCCCCGGAACGCGTTGCTCATGACCTCCAAGTTAGGCGTTTGCCTTCTCATAACCGTCTGGTTCTGTTGGGGGTTTAGCTATCCCTCAACCAAACTCATGCTCGAGAGCATCGATGTTTGGACCGGACGGACGATTATCATGGGGATCGCCGGCATGATGTTGCTGGGGCTGGCCGCGCTGCTTGGACGAAGCATTCGGATCCCGCGGAACCAGTGGCGGGACCTGGCGATCGCGGCGCTCTGCAATATGACGATCTTTCAGATCGGCATGACCCTGGGCGTGCACTATTTCAGCGCCGGACGCACCGTCGTGATCGTCTACACCATGCCGTTG
This sequence comes from Alphaproteobacteria bacterium, assembly GCA_016780745.1. Lineage (GTDB taxonomy): Bacteria > Pseudomonadota > Alphaproteobacteria > Thalassobaculales > Thalassobaculaceae > JADHLJ01. Next base: position 2,372 of record JADHLJ010000031.1, read on the forward strand.
TGGGCGATGTTGTTCGCCTGGCCCCTGCTCGCGGAGAAGCCCTCCATCCTTCGGCTTGGCGCGCTGGGTCTGGGGCTTTGCGGCCTAGCGGTCCTGATGAGCCAGGATTTCGTCGGCATGCGCGATGCCGCCTTCGGAGCGCTCTGCACCTTGGTCGGCGCGATTGCCTTCGGGCTTGGCACGGTATGGATGAAGCGCACGTCCTGGCAAAGCGATCCGACGGCCATCGCGGGCTGGCAATTGATCCTGGGGACATTGCCGGTCCTGCCGTTCTGGTGGCTGTGGGGCGCCGAGACCGACTGGAGCGCGGTGTCGGGCGCGAGTTGGGCCGGTCTATTGTTCAACATTATAATCGCCAATGTCCTGGCCTATTTCGCCTGGTTCAGGGTTATCGCGATCTTCCCGGCCTCGGTCTCGGGTCTCGGCACGCTGGCCGTCCCCATCGTCGGCGTTCTGGCGAGCGCGGCGGTATTGGGCGAGGTCGTCGGGTGGCGCGAGATCACCGCGCTCGGTCTCATCGTCGCGGCGCTGGGGTTGAACTTGCGCTCGACGGTCTCCGCGCCGCCAAAGTAGCAATCCCGGTCAAGCGACCGGTGCCCATGTCTGGCACACTGCGCTGCATGAGACAGCGAACCGAAGCCAGCTATGCCAAGCGTATCGAGCGCGTTCTCGGCGAGATCGCCGCGCGCCTGGACGAGCCGTTGCGGCTGGAGGAACTGGCCGCCGTCGCCGGGGTGTCACGGTTTCACTTTCACCGAATTTTCCACGCGATGACCGGGGAGACCGTTGCCGAGGTGGTTCGTCGCCTCAGGCTATCGCGCGCGGGTTGGCGGTTGCGAACGACAACCGAGACGGTCACCGACATCGCTTTCGAGGCGGGATACGAGTCCGTCGAGGGATTTGGCCGGGCGTTTCGCCAGGCCTTCACCATCGCCCCTTCGGCCTACCGCCGCGCCTTCTCCCCGCCCGGCATGCATCCGAGCAACATCCGCCTCGCCTATCAGCCGGAAACCGGCGCGGTGCGATTCATCCATCTTCCGGGAGATCATGGAATGGATATCAAGATCGAAACCTTCCCGGCCGAGCCCGCCGTGCTCTTGCGCCAGGTCGGCCCCTACGAACACGCCGACGCCGCCCATTTGCGCCTACGGGACTGGGTCCAAGCCGAGGGGTTGATGACCGCCTCCTCGAAGACATTGGGCCGGTCGTACGACGATCCGGAGCAGATTCCCCGAGACCAGCTACGCTATGACGCCTGCGTTACCGTCGCTGATATCGTGCCCGATCCGCCAGAGGGGATACGCGCCGAGATGCTGCCGGGCGGGCGTTACGCATCCACGCTTCATCGCGGCTCCTACTCCGGTTTCACCGACGCGTTTCAGAGATTGTTCTGTCTCTGGCTGCCCGAGAGCGGCGAGGAGGTCGCGGACCGTCCCTGCATCGAGCGATACCTCAATGACCCACGCGAGACACCGGAAGCCGAGCTCGAGACCATCCTCTGCATCCCCTTGAAAGGCTGAGCCGATGGCACACGCGTTCGACGTCACCTTCACCGCGTATGACGAAGATCGTCCGGGAGAAAAATGGCGAACACATTTCGAGGGATGCCGCGAGAGATGGGCGACCTGGGCCGCGTCGACACAAACCAGCGATCGACCGTCCCATGAGGCGTGTCGGCGGGCCATCGGCGAATATATGCCGGAACTCCTGGAAACCCACGACCAAATGGTCGCGCTTTGTGACGACGATCCGGTGATCGGCCAACATATCAGCTACTGGGGCGGGCCACCTCTGATCAGCGGATGCAGTGTTCTGGCTCTGCCCGGACCGCCGGTCACCTTGCTGCGTAGCTATGATTTCACCGAGACATTCTTTGACGCGCTGATCGGACGAACCCGTTGGACCGGCAAGCGAGTGCTCGCCATGCGCGAGGGCGCGGGCGGTTGCCTTGACGGCGTCAACGAGGACGGCCTGGCGGCGGCGCTTACCTTCGGTGGCGACTTCGCCCATGCCGTCGGCTTCGCCATACCCATGCTGGTCCGTTATGTCCTGGAGACCTGCCACGATGTAGAGCAGGCAATCGCCGCGCTAACGCGACTGCCAAGCGCGGGGGTACAGAACATTATTGTCCAAGACCGCTCCGGTGCCTCGGCGGTCGTGTATCTCCGCCCGGACGGTCCCGCCGCGGTAGTTCGAGAGACGATGGTCACCAATCATCAGGAGACCGTCCCCTCGGACGAGGATGATCACAGCGATTCGGTCTCGCGAAAGGCCTGTCTCGCGACGTTGCGGGATCACGCCCCCGAAGAAGCGGCCCAAGCCTTCATGGCACCGCCGTTGCATCACAGCGCGTTTAGTCAGTGGTTCGGCACGCTCTATACGGCCCGCTACGCGCCGGAAACCGGAACCGCGCTTTACTCTTGGAAGGATGGGGCCTGGGAGCAGTCCATCGATGGCTTCGAGGAAGGGCAGCGAACGGTGCGGTTCATCGATGAGAGTGATTGATGAGCTTGGTCCGCTCCAAGGCGCTGGAGAGATCCCAGGTTTTTCATCTCGCGCTTGAGCTTGGTCCCGGCCTCGGCTTTTTCGTTGCCTACGAATTCGCCGGCATTGGCAACGCCACCGGCACCTTGATCGCGCTAACCGTGGCGTCGCTTGTCCTGGGGTGGAGCCTTGCCCGGCGCCTCCCCGTCCTTCCCGCCATCTCCTGCGGTCTCGTTATCCTGCTTGGCAGCGCGTCCCTCATCCTGGCCGACGAGACTTTCATCAAGATGCGCCCAACCATCGGCCAGCTGCTGTTCGCGACGTTCATCGCTGGAAGCGTTTTGCTGGGTCGGCCAATCCCAGAACGCGCGCTCGGCCCGATGCTGTCGCTGACGCGGCGCGGATGGGTTGTGTTGAGTTGGCGATGGGTGGTGATCGCCATCGCGCTGGCGGCGGTCAACGAGGCGGCCTGGCGGTTGCTGTCGACCGATGATTGGGTGACCGTGAAGCTAGTCATGGGGCCGGGCGGGCTATTGATCTATTATACCGTGACGCGCGTAACCGCTCGGCGGCATTGGCAAACCCGGGACGTCTAACCGGTCGATGACCGCCCCCGTCCCCGCCACCGCGCGACGATCATCGCGATGATATCTCGGCTCGGCTCCGCCGCGCGCACCGGATCGAGTGCCTCGTCCCAGTCGATCGCCACATCGCTTTCCCGGCGCAGGATATCGCCCAGGCTTTCACCCGTCCTCGCCGCCTCCACCGCCACCCGCTTCATCAGGGCTTGAGCGTCCGCGCGGGGCATATGGGCGGCAAGCGCGAAGCTCGCGGCCTCGGCCATCGCCGCTCCGCCGCCGAGATCAAGGCCCCGGCGCATCTGGTCGGCATCAGCCTCGATGCTTTCCGCCAAGTCCAGGGCATGGCGCAGTCCCGCGCCGGTGGCCACCACGATCTGTGGCAGCACCAGCCACTCAAGCGGCCAGGCCACGCCATCGCGTTCCTCCAGATGGCCAGCCGTAAAATGCGCCGGCGCCAACAGACCAGCGGCATAGCGCGCCAAGGTACCCAGCGCCTCGGCGGTTACCGGATTGCTTTTTTGCGGCATGGTCGAGGACCCGCCGCCCTTGCCCGCTCGCGCCTCGCGGATCTCGGAGCGGCCCATCATCATGAGATCGCCGGCCATTTTGCCCAGCGCTCCGACAAGCTGCGCGTGCCAGTCCATCGCCGCGAGCAAGCCGACCCGGCTGGTATGCCAGGGCGCGGCGGCCTGCATGTCCAGTTCGGTGGCCAGAGCCGCGATAATTGCCGGGCCGTGCGGCGCGACCGCCGTATTCGCCCCCGACGCGCCGCCGAATTGCACCCGGAACAGGCGCGGCCGCACCTCGTCCAGCATCTCCCTCAGGTCGATCAAAGGCTGAGCCCATTGCGCGATACGCAGACCAAAGCTGATCGGGGTGGCGACCTGACTGCGGGTACGTCCGGCCATCGCGGTCGTCGCCTCGCGTTCCGCCGCCGCCAGCAAGACCTCAATCAAGCGGTCGAGCCGCGCCTCCATGATCGCCGTGCTCTCGCGCAGACGCAGCAGCAGGCCGCCATCCATGATGTCCTGCGTCGTCGCACCCCAGTGCAGCCATTGCGCGGCCTCCGGATCGATCCGCTTGCGAAGAGCGGCCACCAAGCCCGGAACCGGGACCGCCGCCGCCGTGGTCGCGTCGGTCAGCTCACCCGGCGGGATATCCAGTCCGTCCATGGCGACATCAAGCGCCACGCCGGCCTCAGTCGGGATCACCCCACAGGCCGCCTCGGCCCGGGCCAGGGCGCGTTCGAAGTCGATCATTCCCCGGATCTCGGCCGCGTCCGAGAACAACGGCCCGATCTCCGGGTCGCCAAAAACCCCGGCGAAGACCGTCGAATCGAGAGGAGAGATCGCCATGGTTTCAGGCTCCATTTAGCCACGTCGTCCTCGCGCAAGCGGGGACCTTTATAGATCAGGAGGCTCACCAATCTCGACGGGTCGGAGGTCCCCGCTTACGCGAGGACGACCAAAGAGGTGCGATCCAAACAATCACATCCGAATAGAGCGCCCCAAAACCTTAGCCGACCAGCGCGGCCTCGGTTTTCTCGCGGACCTCGTCCATGGTGACCTCGGGGGCGAGTTCCACCACTTTCAAGCCACCCTCGACCACGTCGAAGACCCCGAGATTGGTGATGATCCGGTCGACCACCGCCTGGCCGGTCAGCGGCAGGCTGCATTTCTTGAGTAGCTTCGACTCACCGGCCTTGTTGGCGTGGTCCATGAGCACCACGATCCGCTGCACGCCGGCGACCAAGTCCATCGCGCCGCCCATGCCCTTGACCAGCCTTCCAGGGATCATCCAATTGGCGAGGTCACCGGTCTCGGACACTTCCATGGCGCCGAGGATGGACAGATTAATGTGGCCGCCACGAATCATCGCGAAACTCGTCGAGGACGAGAAGTAACTCGTGCGGTCCAGCTCGGTCACGGTCTGCTTGCCGGCGTTGATCAGGTCGGCGTCGACCTCGTCATCGGTCGGAAACGGCCCCATGCCCAGCATCCCGTTTTCGGATTGCAGGGTGATGTCGTAATCCGCCGGCACATAGTTTGACACCAGTGTCGGAATACCGATCCCGAGATTGACGTAGAAACCGTCTTCAAGCTCGGCGGCGGCCCGTTCGGCCATTTGGTTGCGGTCCCAAGGCATATCAAGTTCTCCCCTTACGCCGCGCGCGTGGTGCGTTGTTCGATACGTTTTTCGTGGTCGCCCTGGAAGATCCGCTGGACATAGACGCCCGGCGTGTGGATCGACATCTTATCGAGAGTGCCGACGGGCACGATTTCCTCGACCTCGGCGACGGTCACCTTGCCGGCGGTCGCGCATTCCGGATTGAAGTTCATCGCGGTCTTGCGATAAGTCAGATTGCCCTGGGCATCACCCTTCCAGGCCTTAACGATCGCCAGATCCATCCGCAATCCCCGCTCGAGCACGTAGGTCTTGCCGTCGAACTCCTTGGTCTCCTTACCTTCGGCGATCTGGGTGCCAACACCCGTCGCGGTGTAGAAGCCCGGAATACCGGCGCCGCCGGCGCGTAGCCGCTCGGCCAGCGTTCCCTGGGGGTTGAACTCAATCTCCAGCTCGCCCGCAAGATATTGCTGCATGAACAGATCGTTTTCGCCGACATAGGACGAGATCATCTTGGCGACCTGCTTGTCCTGCAACAACAGACCGAGGCCGAAGTCACCAACCCCGGCATTGTTCGAGGCGATGGTCATGTTCTTGACGCCCGAGTCCTTGATCGCCTGGATCAGATTCTCCGGAATTCCACAGAGGCCGAAGCCGCCGGCGGCGACGCTCATGCCATCGAACAGGAGCCCGTCGAGCGCGCTCGCGGCGTCCTGGTAAACCTTGCCCATTCTCTTCTCCCAAGATCCTGGCGACATAATCGATAGCCGCGATCACCACGGCTTGGCCCCGTATGTGGCACAAATCGTCGGCGGTTGCATCACTGGCGAGGCTTCGCCGCGAAACTTAGCGATCATTTGATCTCTTGCCCCGTGAACGGACTTCGTCAGGCGGGGCCTGGAGTATGAACGACGATCAAAAATTCCAAATCACGGCCCGCGTCCATGCTAATCTCCCGCGATATCGACGCACTGGACCCGCAGGCGGAGCACGGACCATCAGTTTCAACTTCATCTTCATGCTGACCGCTAATGACAGCACCATTCCCGATGCCCGCGAACGGTTGTCGGAAGTGCTGGCGGGCGGAGCGCGGCATATCGGGTTCAAGGATGTCGGCCTGCCACTCCAGGACCTCAAGATCCTCGCCGATGAGATTCGCGCCGCCGGAGGGCGCTCCTATCTCGAAGTCGTCAGCCTCGACGCCGATAGCGAGATGGCCTCCGCCGAGGCGGCGGTGCGCCTGGATGTCGACTGCCTGCTCGGTGGTGTTCGCGCGTCCGAGGTCACGCGGATCATCGGCGCAAATCCAATCCGTTACTTCCCTTTCCCCGGCAAGATCACCGGCCATCCCAGCGTGCTGGAAGGCTCCGTCGAGGAAATCGCCGAGAGCGCCCGTTCTCTCGCCGCGTTGGAGGGCGTGCATGGGCTTGATCTGCTGGCCTATCGCTTCAAGGGTGATGTTCCAGACTTGATGCGCGCGGTCTGCCAGGCATCACGCAAGCCCGTGGTTGTCGCCGGCAGCATCGATCGCGAGGAGCGGGTGCGCGCCGCCGCGATGGCCGGCGCGGTCGGCTTCACCGTCGGCACCGCCGCCTTGTCGGGAGAGTTCCCGGCCGAGGGTGCCGGCCTCACCGCCCAGGTCCGCTCGATATTGGCGATGACAACCCGAGCCGGTCAGGTTTCCAGCGCCCCGCGCCGGATTGCCCTTGTCGCCCATAACGCCCGAAAGTCACAATTGGAGGCTTGGGTTGGGCGGCATATCCGAGTCTTGGAGCGCCAACGCCTGATTTGCACCGGCGGCACCGGCGCCCTGCTGCGCGACGCCCATCCCAGCCTTTCGATCCACCGCCTGCAGCGCGGCACGAGAGGCGGCGATCAGCAACTCGGCGCGATGGTGGCGACGGGAGAGCTCGACGCGGTGATCTTCTTCGCCGACCCGCAGGCGCATTACTCCAACGATGTCGATCTGATCGCGTTGACGCGGCTGGCGATCATGCACGACACCCCCATCGTGTGCAGCCCGGCCGCCGCCGATCTGGTGGTCATGGCCTGCGAGGGTGTCGGAACCTAAAGGGGATCAACCCAAGCGAAGCGGCGCCTGATCCTCCGCGCGTCGGACATGTACGCGCCCCTCCAGGCCGGCCACGAGATCCCGCGCCGACCAGCCGAGCTTGCCGTGGCTAATGATACCGTGACGGATGATCGGTTCATCGGCGAAGGGGCGAATGTCGTCCATATCGAACCAGATGCGCATCAGCACCCGGGCGTCGTCGTCGCTGGCCGCCGGCTTGTGCGGCGCGCGGCCGTGCAAGACGGTGTAGTTGTTCACGAACTGCACGTCGCCCGGCTGGAACGGGAACTCGAAGCGATGTTCCTGGGCGAGATCATCCAATAGGTCCAGCAACTCTGACTCCTGCCCCGTGAAGCCATCTCCGCGCATCGCCGCCTTGGTTATCCAGTTGCGGTTGTAGCGACACGAGACCACACCGTCTCGCTGGCTAAAGATCGGAACCCGATAGCCGGTTGTCGGCCCCTCGTTTTCACCGTGTTCGTTCTGACGGTCCCAGACGAAGCCCTGATACAGCCGTTCCAGATGCTCCGGCGCGCGAGCCAGAAACGCGTTGTGGATCGCGGTGGAGCTCGCCAACTGACTGTGGGGTGAGTCAGCGGCTTGACGCACGCACAGCAGCGTCGTGCAATCCGCCAGATCCACGTGCAGCGAAACCTTGCCGGGATTGCCGACACCTCTTGTTCCCTGGTTCGGACGGAGCCTTCCCTCGGTGACATAGTGGATCAGACCACCGTCGCTGTTCTGGGTCACGCCGAGGCCGAGATGCGCGCAAAAACCCCAGTACATCAACGCGATATCCTCGCGCGCGTGCCCCTCGACGGGAAATCCGTGTAACAGAGCAAAGCCCCGGCCGTCGCGCAGCGCGTGTTTGATCCGTGAGATCACTTCGGCGCAATTGGGAAGTGGGAAGCTCTCCGTCGAAAGGCGTTCAAGTCCTATCCCCGCGGCACGCGCTTTCTCCAGCGCCTGAACCAAGTCTCCGGCTTCCGCGCTGGTCAAGGTGAGATCCCAGCTTGTATCGGCCTTGAGATCCGCCAGCGTCCAAGCGCTCGGCTCGGTAATCGGCTGGCGATGCACCGTGGTCGGCAAAACAGGTTCCATGGGCTTGTCCCCTCCTGGTGTCCGCGGGGAGTCTAGGGCGGAATCCGGAGGCTTGCGAGTCTTCGGGTGACACGAAGCAGTTCAGGGGTGGTCCTCGGCGCGGGTCAGCTTTGCTTGGAGCGACTTATATGCCGGCGAAAGACCCGCTCCAGATTCTTGGCGGTGTTCGGCCCGACCAGTGTATCGAGGCGCTTGCCCTTACCATCGAACAGCAGGAGCGTCACGTGGCCGACCCCATGCTTTCGAGCAAAACCCCGGCCCTCGTCGGTCCTGATATTGGCAACCAGAAACTGGATCTCGCTTGCCTCGAACCCGTCCATCGCGTCCCGTGCCTCGCGTTGCAGGGCCGTGCATTTCGGGCATTGTGGGTCGTGGATCTGAACCACCGTCGCGACGCCATTTCCAAGCATCGAGAGATCTTGCTCCCGATTGACCGCCCGCACCTCCTCGACCATGTACCAGCCGGCGCCGCCTATTACCGCGACGGCGATCAGCCCGTTGCGTGCCTTCAATAGTAGATCCCTGCGGCTCGAACCCTCGGACGACGGATCCCCGTCAGGCGATTGGTTGCCGCCGCGCTTTGCCTTGGTTGGGGTTTGATTGACCCGTTTTCTTTGCCTGCGCATGGTCCGCGCCCCCTTCCTTCGATTATTTCCAATAGTGAGCGACACCGAGGCGCGACCACTCGAGACATGTCCTGGAGATCCAAACGTCGCGATGGCCAATAAGTTCCCAGCCATAACAAACTCGTGATCGAACCCGCTATTTCGCGGCCAAAAGCACCGGGAGATGGAACCATCGACGCGCATCGTCGTTACACCCTCTGGAAAGAGCCGCTGAAAAGACCTGTCGGCCTCGCCAAACGCCCAGGGAACACCCGAATGAACGTCGCCTCATGAGACCACGCCAAAACGACGGTCTGATCGCGTTCTGGCGCGCCTGGAAACAGCGGCGTCGGGGCGTCGATTTCGAGGAATTGACCAGGCCCCACATAGACGCGCTGTGGCGCACCGCGCTGCGGATGACGGGCGACAGGGGGAGCGCCGACGAGATCACCCAGGAAACTTGCCTGAGAGCCTATCGATCCTTTGACGGCTTTGAGCCCGGCACCAACTACCGCGCTTGGATCTTTCGCATTCTGGTCAATCTTTGCCTGGACCACGCAAGGCGCGGCAAACGATCGCCGCTGGTGGAAACGGAGATTGAAGCCCTACCGGCCCAGGACAGTCTCTCGACTTCCCGCGAGGACTCCCCGGAAGCGCTTTTGGCGCGCAAACGCACGCGCCAATCCGTGCACCAGGCAATGGAAGAGCTGTCACCGGAGATCCGCGCGGTCGTGTCGCTCGCGCTGCTGGAGGAACGTAGCTACCAGGAGATCGCCGAGGTCCTCGGCTGTCCAATCGGCACCGTGCGCTCAAGGCTCAGCCGCGGTCGCCGTCAGCTGAGGGAAATCCTTCGCGACCACTTGCCCAATCGTGTCGTCCCACTTGAGAGGTCACGCAATGGATAGAAACAGCCCGCGCGCATTCGACCCCTTCGATGGGGGAGGGCAAGGATGACCGAACGGAATGATCGATACGAGGTGCTCTGCGAGGAAGTGCGCGACGCGTTGAGCGCTCGGCTTAACCCGGGCGCCGCCGATATGGAGGACGCGTCGGTGGCGCTGCATCTGCGCCAATGCCCCGCCTGCACGGCCTTTCAGCAAGAGCTCGTGGAACTTCAAGAACTGCTGCAAACCCACGACGAACGAGAGGTTGACGAGGACCGGTTATGGTCGAGCGTCGACGCGGGTATCTCGAGAAAATCCGGACCGGATGCCGAAACAATCTCGCCGTCCGCCGCCGGAGTTAAGCGGCGAACGGTGTTACGATGGGGTACCGCCGCCGCGGTCGCTGGCGCCTTTCCCCTGGGTGTCATGTTCTGGCGCGGAGCGGCTGATCAGGGGGCTTTGTTCTTAACCGAGATCATGGAGGATTTCCGCGCGTACCGGCAAAGCGGGAAACACCTGGATGTCGAAACCGCCCATTCCGCGATCCTGCGCCGATGGATGACGGCGCGTGTTGCCTTCGCGTTGCCGGACGACGTGGCCGGGCCGGCGGGTGTCCAGCTCGCTGGCGGCCGTCTATGCGCGATCCGAGGCCAAAAGCTAGCCTTCTTCGCCTATGACTCAACCGTCGGACCGATCGGACTATACGTGACACCGGCGGTGGGCCTGGGCAGCCTTGAGCCCGACCGCGTCGCCGCGACGCGACTGGACGAGGGATTGACCACGATTACCTGGCGCCGGGGCACGCTGGGCTATGTGATCGTTTCAAACGCCTCGATTGGAAAACTGGACCCGTTTGTCCAGCATTTCCGAGAGATCACGGCGTAACCACTCACCGCCAACCCGGCTGTTAGACGTAATCTCCGGGCTCGACTCCAACGGAACGCGCGGCCTCGACAATACCGTTCCAAACGCCGTCCCCGACGACGATCCCGGCCTGCTCGGCGGCGCGCGCCTGGCCGGTCTCCCGCTCGCCGGGCATGATGACCTTGTCGAAACCCGGCGCGGGGGTCGAGCCGCGCACCTCCGCCATGAAGCCTTCCGCGGCCGTTGAGTAATCGGTCATTGGGCGGAACGCATCGGCGCGAACCAGAACCATCAACCAGTTATACTCCACCGCCTCGCCGAGCATCGCGTCGCCCATCAACTCGGCGATGATCCCCATGCCGCTCCCCTTGGCGCCCGCGGCCGGCAGAAGCGCGCCGCCATCGTAAAACGCCTCGGGATCGGTAGACGGCTGTCCGTCCTTGTCGACCACCACGTCTGGGGGAAGGCGATCGCCATTGGCCCGCGCCACCGCCACCTTTCCCGCCGGCCAGGTCGAGATCGCGAAGTCGCACACCACCGGATCCCCCGGACCGCCCGGCAAGGCCAGGGTATAGGGATTGGTGCTCATCATCGGGTCCTTGCCGCCAAAGGGCACGACATTACCCCAAAGCCGGCGCCCGCCACCGCCGAGGCTGATTGCCATGAAGCCGGCTTCGGCCGCCTGCTCGCCATAGGCGCCCATGCGTCCGGTATGGCCGCATTTGACGATCCCGACCGTCGCCATCCCCCGCTCCCGGGCGGCGGCGATGCCGGCATCCGTCGCCCGCTTCATCGCGACGATACCGATCCCGCGCGCGCCATCGACATGCATCATGCCCGGGCGCGGCTCGGTGATCAGCGGGTCCGCCGCCGGATCGATCACATCCTTCCTGGCCTCGCCGAGATAAAGGCCGAGTCGGTTGACGCCGTGGCTGGCCACCCCCTTCATCTCCGCGTCGACAAGGTGCTCCGAGACGATCTCGGCATTCGCGTCGGAGAAGCCGCCGGCCGCGAGGGAGGCCCGGATAAGCGCGGTGAGACCCGCCGGTGGCATGGGAGAAGTCGGCATATCAAGAAGTCCTGGAAACTGGTTGCAAGACCCACACAATAAGCGACGGAACCAGGCATTCCAATTCCACGCGAAAAGGATAATATCCGCCTCCTCGCCTGGAAATACGGACCGAATGCCATGAGCTCCGCATCGACACCCTGGATCGCGCTCGCCGCGAACGAACAATTACCCATCCTGGAAGACCCTGTCCTGAAGGCCGCCGGGGACGCATTCGAGGTTCGCGGCGTCGCCCTGCCCTACAAGCCATTGTCGGCCGAGGAAGAAGCGCATTGGGCCGGCGCGCTAGAGGGCGCGGGCGCGATCTTGTTACGCTCGGGCTACATCACAGCCTCGCTGCTTGATCGCCTGCCGGATCTGAAAGTGATCGCGGTTCACGGCGCGGGTGTGGATCCGGTCGATGTCGCCGCCTGCACCGAGCGCGGGGTGCTGGTCACCAACACGCCAGGCGCCAATGCCGATGCCGTGACCGAGATCACCTTCGGGTTGATGCTGGCGCTGCTTCGCCGGATTCCCGAGGCGGCGCACAAGGCCAAAGCCGAGAAGGCCTGGGACAGCGCCAGACACACCGGCGGCGAGCTCAAGGGCCGAGTGCTGGGCCTGATCGGTCTCGGCCAGATCGGTCAGCGCGTGGCGCGGATCGCCGACGCTTTCGGCATGGGAGTGATCGCCCATGATCCCGCGCTATCCGAAGAGGAGATCACCCGGCGCGGCGCCGAGCCCATGAGCTTTGACGGAGTCTTGGCCAGCGCCGATATCCTTTCGCTTCATGCCCCGGCGATCCCCGCGACTCGGCACATGATCAACGCCGACGCGATCGCCAAGATGAAGCCTAGCGCAATGATCGTGAACTGCGCGCGCGGAAGCCTGATCGACGAGGCGGCGCTCTCGCAAGCCCTGGTCGAGGGCCGTCTCGGCGGCGCGGCGCTTGATGTTCTGGAGGGCGAGCCACCGGACCCCAACAGCCCGATCTACGGCGCGCCCAACCTCATCGTGACGCCCCATATGGCCGGATCGACCGAGGAATGCCTGCGCACCATCGCCGGTACCGCGGGCGCCGACATGGTCCGCGTTCTGAGCGGTCAGCCACCGCTTCACCCGGTGAACGAGATCTAAGCCCCGATCAGCACCGGGCTGACCATCTGGCGCACGGTTTTCATCACCGCCATGGCGACCAGTTTCGAGGTTTTACGGTTGGTCTCGGAGATCACCATGTCCTCCACGAAACTGAACTTCCCGAACGCCCCCTCGCCGTGCACTTCACAGACATGGGTATCGATCTCGGTGTCGGCGATGATGGTAAGACGGGTATCATCCAATCCCATTCCGGCAAGCGACACCGCCGCCGAGATGTTCACGTTCTGGGGGTAAAGCGCCGCCCCTTCGCGGGGGCTGCCCTCGAAGATGACCGTCGGCTCGGTCATGCCCGCCAAGTCGAAAACCTGTTCCGCATGGGTGCCGAACCAGGCGGACGGGTCCTTGCGGACGATCATGTGAACCGAGGTCAAGCCTCCGACGGCCGCCGCCGAAAGCGTGTCCAGTGCCCCGATCCCCGCCGAGGGGATGATAAGGCGCGAGCCGGCCTGTTCGGCCGCCGAGACACATCGCCGATAAACCGTGTCATCGGTAAAGGCGCCGACCGATGTGACGATCATATCGGTCTTCGACGCCAGCACCCGCTCGGCGTGATCAATGACCGCCGCGTGCCCCGCGCCTTCCAGCACGACATCGAAGCCGTGTTCGAAAAAAACGCCGGCATCATTCGTTACTATCGGAGAATCATCGACTTGCCTCTCCCTTGGTCGGCGGACCAAAACGGCGGGGATCGTGATCCGATCCGCGAATTCCTCGCGAACCATCTTCATCACATCGGCGCCGATCGCACCGGCTCCCATCAAACCCAATTTCAACATTGCGGCCTCCGACCGGTTGCGCGGCGGGTCACTCCCCGATCTCCTCGGCGGCTTGCATCTTGTGCCGCATCAGGGCCATCAGACGACGATCGCGCCAGGCGGTGCGCTCGGGCAACTGGTCCTGGGACATGACGTTACGGCGCTCTTGCTCCATCCGCTGGTAACGCTCGGACGTCCAGGGCCGGGTTTCCGATTGCTCGACCGCGATCTCCTCGAAGGACGGTCCAAAACGCTCGAGATAATCGCGAATGCCGCTCGGCGCGTTGAGATCAATAGTCTCCATCGGTCCCATGAAGGACCAGCGCAGACCAAGTCCGTGTTTCAGCGTCTTGTCGAGATCCGCTCCCGACACCACGCCATCCTCGACCAGTTTGAACGCTTCGTTGAGAACCGCCACCTGAAGCCGGTTCAGCACGAAACCCTTCACCGGCTTGTTGATCGTGATCACCGCCATCCCGACCTCCTCGAGGAAGGCGCGGGAGCGCGAAAGCGTCTCCGCGCTGGTCGCCTCGGCACCGGAAAGCTCAACGATTGGAAGTAGATATGGCGGGTTCGCCGGATGCGCCACCAGCATGCGTGCCGCGCCCGCCATGCCGTCGGTAATTTCATGGCAGGGGATCGCCGAGGTTGAGCTCGCGATGATCGCGTCCGCCGGCGCCAGCGCGTCCATGCGCGAGAACAAGTCGCGCTTCACGGGTACTTGCTCCAGCGCGTTCTCCTGGACCCAATCGGCGCCCTCCACGGCGTCTTCCAGGGTATCGGCCCGCCGGATCCGCGCGCGCGTCTCGCTTGCCGAGGCAATCAGCCCGTTGTTCTCCAGATCTGCGAGACTGGCGTCCAGCAGGCGCTCCGAGGCATCCAAGGCATCTGGAAAGGCATCGTATAGCGCGACCCGGTGCCCGGCGCGCCCGAAGACCATGGCCCATGACCGACCAATGAGGCCAGCCCCGATCACCGCGATATTTTTAGACATATGAAAATCTCCTCGCCGCCATTTTCGAGCGCGAGGACAGGCCTGTCCAGCGCTTACGATGTCGCTTGGGAACGTCCGAGAAAATGGCCGGCGAAACCACCCAACAAGACCCAGAACACCGCCGCCGTCGCGATCGAGGTCGCGGCGAATTGAGCCGCCAGTTCAGCCGGCGCGCCGCCACCGCTCATCTCATGCGGATGCGGCGCGCCAATAATTTGCGGCGCGGCCAGTAACACCACGCCCGCGACTTTCCATGCCGTACCTGGCGTAAAGGCCAACAGCCAAAGCCCTCCCAGGGCCGTGACCGCGGCCGAAATCCACCAGATTTGCCGTGCAACGAGATCAGCCGCCGCCGTCCCTGGAAGCTCGGGCGGCAATCCCATTGTCGGCGCCAGGGTGAAAGCGACAAACCCTCCGGCACCCCACAGAACGCCGCGGCGAAAATCAACCCGCTCGCCGCGCATCATCATGCCGGCAACCAACAGCAGAGCGAATCCCACGCCTGTCAGAACCGTGGTCATTACCGTGAAGGCGATCCGCTCGGCCCCCTCTCGCGGCGCCCAGGCGGCGTCATCGCCATGACGCTCGCCGCCATGAACGAACAGATGCCGAGGATCGGCCGGGAATGTGGGGTTGCCCAGACGGAAACCCACCGGGATCGCGCGATCGACCGCGGCCTGTTCAGCCTGCTTGGCCGCGCCCTCGAATGTTTCGGCGTGTAGAATGATCGGCACGGTGGTGAATTGATGAATGGCCGAGATGATCAGGCCCGCGAGCACGCCGGCCGCGATCGCCGACACGAAAAGCCGCCGGATCATGGACGTATCTCCAACCCCTGGTCTCTAGGACCTCCCTGGCCTCAATGGCAGGGGAAGGCCGTCGTGTGGCGGGTGTCGTGGGCCGCGTTGTGGATCGCCTCGGGATGGGCGAAGCCGACACCGATGATCAGAAAGGTTCCGACCAGCAGACCGAGCACGGCGGCGATCATGGTTTCGGAACGCGCGGCCTGGACCTGTTGGATGTTCTGGTTTTGCACTGAAGCTCTCCCGTGCGTTCGAATTCCGTCCTGGCCCCTCAATAGACCCGGAGCCAAATCAATTTTCTTGGGGGAAAGGTAACGGCGCGGGAGATTTCTGGAAAGCGCATTTTTGACGTTTTTCCGTCAAGGCGCGACATCCAGGACAATCCTCATCGAAAAACGTCCCGCTTTCCCCCGCGGTGACTGGGCCGCGGGTTCTCATCCCCGCCGACTCGCTTGCATCGAGATGGACTTGGTGATGGACTGTGCCGTAAGAGGTGCGCCATGAGTTTCGTCGACGATGACCAGGGCCAAGACTTCAACGCGATGTCCGAGCGGCGACAGCGCCTCGTGCCGCATCTAAGCGACCTGCAGGACACCATTCTTCGGTTACTGCCTCCTCCTTCCGACGACGAGCCCTACCGCGTATTGGACATCGGCACGGGAACCGGCCTGTTGGTGGAACGGATCCTCGACAGGGTCCCGCAAGCCATGGTCCATGTCGTCCATGACGAGCGGATCAACCTAGACGCGGCCCGAGAAAGACTCGAAAAGTTCGGCGATCAGGTCACCTACGAGCTTGGCGATTATGTGCGCGTGAATCTGGACGGCCCGTATGATGTCGCTGTCCAGGAATTCGAGGCCAATTTTCTGGAAAACAAGTCAAAACGGACCCTGTTTTCCGCGGCTTACGCGGCGATACGTCGAGGCGGCCGGCTAATCAGCACCACCCAGGTTCGCGGCGCGACCGACGATCTCGAGGAGATTTATGTCGAG